>JASLCM010000175.1 GCA_030151845.1 Bacteroides sp. | reverse complement strand
CTTTCTGCTCTCCAAAGATCTCTACACTAGTTACACCGTCAATGGATTGCATCTCACGCTTCACCATATTCACATAACGTATCAACTCAGCATCTTCGATACCATCGGACGTTACAGCATAAAACATACCGTATACATCTCCAAAATCATCTTTAACGATGGAATTCATGGCACTTGAAGGCAGCTCTCTTTGCACATCAGCTACCTTACGTCGGAGTACGTCCCAACTCTGGTCTACCTTATCGTCTGGAACTAATTTGGAAAGCTCCACCGAAATCATAGATAAATCATCCATTGAACGGCTCTTCACTTTCTCCACATTCTTCATACTGCGGATACTCTTTTCCAGTAAGTCGGTTACTTCTAGTTCCACCTGATGCGGTGATGCTCCTGGATAAGGAGTTATAACAAGGGCTTCCTTTACTTTAATTTCAGGGTCTTCGAGCTTACTCATATCATAGAAAGCTAAGCCACCACCAACAACTAAAATTGCAATAAGGAAACGAACCAAGTAACGATTATCTAAAGCCCATTTTCCAAAGTCAATCATAATAGTCCTCCCACATTAGTTTTAGAATGTGCAGCTAAAGGGGTTACCTTACAGCCCTCCTTGAGACTATGAACACCTGCGGTTACGATACACTCTCCAACAGATAGTCCGCCAGAAACAATAACAAAACCATTGCGTTGAACACCAAGTAAATCGATTTTTTTAGCAGAAACAGATTGATTTTCGGAACTATAAATCCAAACGTTAGATTCTCCATTTTCATCACTAAACACAGCAGAAACTGGTATTACCGACAAAGCAGACTCATCTGTTTTCTTTACAATTTTAACAGTAGTAGTCATACCTGGTGTGGGGAGTCTTTTGTATTCGCCAGGCACAAATGAAAACTTCATGGTATAAAGTTGGTTCAAGTTAGCCTTGTGCGTTACTCCAGTTAGTTTCAACTGATACTCCTCATCTGGAAACAGATCAACACGACAAGAGTAGGTATCAAAGCTCTCTCTTTCAAAATAGTCAGACGATGGAATGTTTATCTCAACCTCTGGCATCCCTCTATTTATCATCGTAACAACAGGCATTCCAGCAGAGATCGTTTCATTACCATCAAAGTATCTCCGTTGTACATACCCATCAAAAGGAGCACGCAACTGAGTATCAGCCAACGCATTTTTATGTGCCTCTAACTTTGCAGTTATCTGCTCTAAACCAAATTTAGCTTTCTCAAAATCATTTTTAGAGACACTCCCCTTCTCGTACAACTGCATGATACGCTCCGCTTCTCCTTTTATTCGGTTAAATTCTGCCTGAGTTGCGTTGAGCTGAGTTTTGTAATCACGAGGATCAATTTCAGCTAATACTTGCCCCTTACGCACAATACTACCTGCGTCTACATGCACTCGTAAGAGGGTTCCACTCACTCTAAAAGCTAAAGCCACATCAGATGCAGCTTTAATCTTTCCTGGAAAAGTAACTGAAAGTTTACTTCTATAGGGTTTTACCGAATCAATTTTCACAGTTAATGTTCGGTCAATCTCATTTTTTTTGCCTGAAGAACAACTTCCAAAAAGTAGTATTCCAAGCAAAATTACAATAGGAACTCTAATTCTTTTTTCCATTAACATTCTACTTAATATTCTAATTGAATTAATATTATACACTTTTCATTACCATACACCTCATCACCTCATTGTTCCACCAATGATATCTAATAACTCACTTGTAATCGCTTGTTGTCTACTCTTATTGTATTGAATAGTGAGCTCGTGAATTAAATCATCCGCGTTATCGGTAGCCACCTGCATTGCAAGTGAGCGGGCAGCATGTTCTGAAACATTTGCATCTAAGCCTACAGTAAATAACTTCTGAATAATTACTTGTGGCATTAAATGGGCTAATAATTCTTCAACCGAAGGTTCTACCAAGTAGTCTATCGTATGAGAACTTTGTCCAGTTTCCTCTTTTGCCTTTTCTTTAATTTTTTTAATGTCTAAGGGCAGTAGTGACTCTTGAGTAACTACTTGAGTACCCATCGACACAAAATGGTGATATATTAGCTCTACGCGGTCTATTTTTTTTGCCATAAACTGAGACATCAAATCTCTGGCTAGCTTAGAGGCTATATCAATATTGGGTTTATCTGCGAAAGCTTGATTGCTCTCTACTATATCATATCCTCTCTTAACCAAAGTCTCTTCCACCCTCTTTCCAATTGGATACAAAAGCAGATTTTCAGGATCAAGATCCTTGTACGAAGCCAAGACCTCTTCAAGTTTTTTTAGGATATTGGAATTGTAAGCACCACAAAGAGATCCATTGGAAGAGAAGACAAGAATAGCAACCCGTTCTGGACTTCTTGTTTCTAGAAGGGGCGAATCTATCGTTACATCCGTACTTAAAAACTTACACAAGATGGCGTTTAGCTTCTCTTGATAAGGAAGCATTCTCTCTACTGCCTCTTCAGCATGATGCAACTTAGCAGATGCAACCATTCTCATGGCAGATGTAATCTTCCGAGTACTCTTTACAGAGTTTATTCTTGTTTTTACTTCTCTTAGTGATGCCATAATTAGTATATATTCTTTTAACTTAACAACTGTTTAGATACGATTGTTGCAGTTTCTTCTATTATTTTTTCTATATCTTCCGATATCTTACCCTGTTTAAGAACATCCAATACATCTTCTTGATGTTTTCTTCTTAAGTGGGTAAGTAAAAGCTCTTCAAATTTATTAACCTTCTCTATTGCAACATCTTTTAGTAAACCATGAGTTCCACAATATAAGATAGCGATTTGCTCCTCTACCGGTACTGGAGAGTATTGTGGTTGAACCAATAGCCTACTGTTTTTTTGCCCCTTATCAATCACTAAAGCCGTAACAGGGTCCATATCTCCACTAAACTGTGAAAATGCCTCTAGCTCTCTAAACTGAGCTTGGTCTATCTTAAGTGTTCCCGCCACTTTCTTCATCGCCTTTAGTTGTGCACTACCTCCTACACGAGAAACAGAGATACCCACATCAATAGCAGGACGCATTCCTTGGTTAAAGAGATCTATATCCAAGAAAATTTGTCCGTCGGTTATAGATATCACATTCGTAGGAATATAAGCCGAAACGTCACCCGCCTGTGTTTCAATAATCGGAAGCGCAGTCAGTGAGCCTCCCCCCTTTACCTTATCTTTTAAGTTTTCAGGTAGGTCGTTCATCTCCCTAGCCACTTCATCTTGAGCAATTATTTTTGCAGCTCTTTCTAGCAAACGAGAGTGTAGATAGAAAATATCTCCAGGATATGCCTCACGCCCCGAGGGACGTCTTAAGATCAAAGAAACCTCACGATAGGCCACCGCTTGCTTAGACAAGTCATCATAAACCACTAATGCATGCCTGCCGGTATCTCTATAAAATTCACCAATGGCTGCACCAGCAAACGGAGCAAAATATTGCAGAGCAGCAGGGTCTGCAGCAGTTGCTGCTACCACTACTGTATATTCCATGGCACGGTGTCGTTTCAGTGTCTCAACAATAGAAGCAACAGTAGATCCTTTCTGACCAATTGCTACATAGATACAAAAAACAGGATCACCTGCCTCATAGTTGGCACGTTGATTGATAATCGTATCTATCGCAATAGAGGTTTTACCCGTCTGGCGGTCACCAATTATCAGCTCTCTTTGTCCGCGTCCTATCGGAATCATCGCATCAACCGCTTTGAGTCCAGTTTGTAAAGGCTCACTTACTGGCTGTCTGTAGATAACACCAGGAGCTTTACGTTCCAAGGGCATATCACAAAGTTCACCACCGATAAGCCCCTTTCCATCCAAAGGCTCTCCCAGCGGATTAATAACTCTCCCTAGCATTTGCTCTCCAACTTGAATAGATGCGATTCTACCTGTTCGCTTTACCGTATACCCCTCTTTTATCTGGTCGGTAGGTCCTAAAAGCACTGCACCTACATTATCTTCTTCAAGGTTCATCACAATGGCCTTTATTCCATTGTCAAATTCAAGCAGCTCATTTGCCTCAGCATTGTTTAGTCCGTAAATACGAACAACTCCATCACTTACTTGAAGAACAGTACCAACCTCATCCAATTGGATATCGGTAGCAATCCCCTCAAGCTGTTTTTGAAGAATAGCTGAGACTTCACTTACTCTTATATTTTCAGACATATCTATCTAATTCTTATTATACAATTCGTCGGTTTATAGCTATAAACTGTTGTTTCACTCTACGAAGTTGAGTTGCAACACTGGCATCAAGTCGGTTTCCATCCACTTCAAAGATAAAACCTCCCTTAATTTTAGGGTCAACATTAACCCGCAGGTCCAAAGTCGACTCCAACTTATGTTCTGCTATTTTAATTAATTTATGAGCAGTTTCTCTATCAATAGGAGTAGCCAAGGTCAACTTACCTACTCGAATATTATTCTCCTTTCGATATAGGTCCTGATACATTAAGCAGATAAACAAAAGGTACCCCTCCCGCCTATTCTTCAATACCAGGTGTAAAAACCGATCACTTTCATCGGAAAGCTGTTTTCCATTGCTCGCAGCTGTACGCGCTAACTCATGCTTTTTCTGCAAAGAGAGCACAGGACTTTGTAAGGCTATACGTAACCTCGGCTCAGCCATAAGTGCTTTCTCTAGAGAAGAAATCTCTACAAAAACCCGGTCGGCTACCCCTCTCTCTTTTGCAAACGAAAAAAGAGCTTTTGCATACCGCACTGAAATTACTCCTACTTCCATTTATACTATTCTTTTGATACCAATACTTCATCAAGCATCCGGTCAATTAGTTCCAGCTGTTCGTTTTTGTCATCCAGGTGTTTACGAATAATTTTTTCGGCAACCTCTACAGATAAAACAGCCACCTGTCTTCTAATTGAGCGTATCGCTTCTTCTTGCTCTTTCTGAATTTGTCTTTTAACTTCGGCCATCTCTTTCTCACCAGCCTTACGAGCCTCCTCTTTAGCATATACAAGCATCTCTTCTCGCTGCTTTGCAGCCTCATCCAAGATTTTACTATACTCTGTATTTGCCTTAACTAAGATTGCATCGCTCTCTGATTTTAATTGTTCAAGCTTCTCGTTAGCCTCTTGGGCCACTTTTAAAGACTGGTCAATGAACTCTTTCCTCTCCTCAACTTTTTTTGTTATTACAGGAAAGCCAAATTTAGCCAGTACAAAAAAAACGATCCCAAAAGCAAGTAACATCCAGAAGAGCAAACCACTTTCGGGTAGTAATAACGACATAATCTATTTTTATAAGAAGAATACTAGCAGACAAACAACTACAGCCAATAGAGCAACACCTTCAATAAGTGCAGCGGCTATAATCATACTCATACGAATATCTCCTGATGCTTCTGGTTGCCTTGCTATAGCTTCCATAGCGGCACTACCAATTTTACCAATACCTAAAGCTGCACCAATCACAACAATAGCTGCACCAATGGTAGCACCAACTTTACTTAGAGCCACTGCTGTAGCTGCTTCTAATAATACAGATAATAACATAGTTTTAATTTTTAATGTTTATTCTAAATTAAGTTATTAAATAATCTCTTTTTATTTTTCGCCCTCTTCTTTCACTTGAGCCATCCCTATAAAAACAGCAGATAGCATGGTGAAAACATAGGCTTGAATAAATGCCACTAGTAATTCTAGCGCATTCATAAATATATTAAATAGCACAGAGGCTACTGTTAAAGAGCCATTCAACGCAGGTCCCATACTTGCAGAGATAAAAATTAAACAAGTAAGCACCAGAATGGCCATGTGTCCTGCAAATAAGTTTGCAAACAAACGCACCATTAAAGCAAATGGCTTTGTAAACATTCCTAAAATCTCAATAAAAGGCATGATAGGTAGTGGAGCCTTTAACCACCAGGGCACATCGGGCCATAAAATATCTTTCCAATATCCCTTTGTTCCAAACAAATTCACAGCAATAAAGGTGCATAGTGCTAACACAAATGTAATTGTGATATTACCTGTCACATTTACTCCTGCAGGAAATAGAGGAATTAGCCCCATTATATTATTAATCAGAATAAAGAAAAAAGCGGTTAATAAAAAGGGAGCAAATTTCCTATAGTTTGGGCCTACACAAGCTTTAATAACATCATCATGTATGGTCATAATAAGCATTTCCATAGCTCCAACAAAACCTCCCGCAGCCTCCTTCTTCGGATCTCGCTTTCTATACCAACTAGATATTGATAAAATCAAAACAATAAGAAGCGCACTATTAATAAAGAGAGCCATAGTAACCTTCGTTATTGATAAATCCAAAGGACGTACAAACTCACCCGAAGCTAACTGCTCTACGATCTTGCCTTCGTAACGATCTCCCGAGGGAGCCAGGTAGAAGTTCTTATACTGACCTGTCTCTACGATTTTAGCAGATGAAAAACAGTGCCATCCACTCTCATTACTGTATAATATAACAGGTAAGGAGATGTGAAGTGAAAGATTTCCAATGTCTGTGATGTGCCAATCGTAAGAGTCTCCTAAGTGTCCAAAGACGATAGCCTTAACATCTACACTCTCCTCGCTCTTATCACTGGCAGCATAAACTGTATTGGATAGAGGGAACAGAAGTCCAAACATCAAAGCAATCGTAATTATATAATGAATCTTTTTCATAAACGTTTTTCGCTTTTATCAAATCTTGTGCATAACCCATGTTTCATACACTAAAAAGACCAAGTAATACCCACTAAAGGTTAAAAGGAAGGGAAGAACAACCTCTCTTTGGATAAAACAGGCTGTTACAATAAATAGTAGAGAGAAGATCAACTTTAAAAGCTTAGCTACTAAATAATGAAGTAACTTCTTATCGGGCTCTTGAGATGCTCTTTTTTGATAGAAATAGAGCTCACCCCCTCCTACTAAAAGAAAAAAGAGTGGAATTACAACATAGCTCTCAAAATAGAATGTTGGAAAAAGTTCATGCAAAAGAAAATAACCTAATCCTCCTAAGACAGCCAGTAGTAAAATCAGCTTACTAAACACTCCCTTCATTTCTGCTCTTACTTGGTTAAACAAACAGAAACTTGATTGTTGCTTACTTCAACAAAACCACCCACAATCTCCATTGCATGCTCTTCTTGATTTACAGATGTATATTTTAACATCCCTTTATCCAAAGAGGATACAAGGGGAGCGTGGTTGGGTAAAACAGAAAAACTGCCAGCGCTACCTGGCAATGTTACTGAAGTTACCTCTCCGTTAAAAAGTTCTCGCTCGGGAGAAATTATAGCAAGTTTTATTTTCTTTTCCATTCCTATCTCTATTTAGCTTGTGCTAAAAGTTTTTCACCTTTTTCTATTGCATCTTCTATTGTTCCAACATTCAAAAAGGCTGCCTCAGGTAGATAATCCACCTCTCCATCCAAAATCATCTTAAAGCCTTTTATCGTATCCTCTATGGGAACAATTACACCAGGTACTCCTGTAAACTGTTCGGCTACTGCAAATGGTTGAGAAAGGAAACGTTGCACCCTTCTTGCACGATTTACAGTTTTCTTATCCTCATCAGAAAGCTCTTCCATACCCAGTATGGAGATAATATCTTGTAGCTCTTTATTCCTCTGTAAGATTTGTTTTACACGCTGAGCAACCTCATAATGCTCTTTTCCAACAATATTAGGATCCAAGATTCTTGAAGTAGACTCCAAAGGATCTACTGCTGGATAAATTCCCAATTCTGTTATCTTTCTACTCAACACAGTAGTTGCATCTAAGTGTGAGAAAGTAGTTGCTGGAGCAGGGTCTGTTAAGTCATCGGCAGGAACATATACCGCCTGTACCGATGTAATTGATCCTGTCTTTGTAGAGGTGATACGCTCTTGCATAGCTCCCATCTCCGTTGCCAGCGTAGGCTGATATCCCACAGCAGAGGGCATTCTCCCCAGCAATGCAGATACCTCAGAACCAGCTTGTGTAAAACGGAATATATTATCAATAAAGAAAAGTATATCTCTTGGACCATCCGTAGCTCCTCCCATATCTCTAAAAGACTCTGCTACTGTTAATCCTGAAAGTGCTACAGAAGCACGAGCACCAGGAGGCTCATTCATCTGTCCAAAAACAAGAGTTGCTTGCGATTTCTGTACCTCGTCGTAGTCTACTTTAGAGAGATCCCAATGTCCAGCTTCCATACTTTTTTTAAACTCTTCACCGTATCGAATAACACCAGATTCTATCATCTCTCTTAAAAGGTCATTACCTTCTCTCGTACGTTCTCCTACACCTGCAAATACAGAGAATCCGTTATGACGTTTCGCAATGTTGTTTATGAGCTCCATGATTAGAACTGTTTTACCAACACCTGCTCCTCCAAAAAGACCAATTTTACCCCCTTTAGAGTATGGTTCCAAAAGGTCTATCACTTTAATTCCTGTAAATAACACCTCTTGTATCGTTGTGAGATCTTCAAACTTAGGGGGCTCTCTATGAATAGGGTAAGCACCTTCACGCTCTAAATCTCGCATCCCATCGATTGATTCACCAATTACATTCATTAACCTTCCTTTGATCTGATCTCCGGTTGGCATTGTAATCGGAGTATTTAGTGGATAGACAGAAAGGCCTCTTCGTAGACCATCT
Organism: Bacteroides sp.; assembly: GCA_030151845.1. Taxonomy (GTDB): domain Bacteria; phylum Bacteroidota; class Bacteroidia; order Bacteroidales; family Bacteroidaceae; genus Bacteroides_E. The sequence continues at coordinate 3,352 of JASLCM010000175.1, read as the reverse complement.
GTGGTGTCCATTGCTACAGCACGCACCGTGTTCTCACCGATGTGCTGTTGAACCTCAACGATTAAATCTCCTCCTTCTGGTCGCTCTATCTTTAATGCTTCATGAATACTAGGAAGATTGAGGTCGCCCCCATCACCTTCAAAGTATACATCCACAACTGGACCAATGACTTGAGAAATACGTCCTATTATCTCTGACATGCTCTATTTTTTATATTAATACTTCTTACGTTCTTCAACAACCCCTCTTTGCATTTGTTTACTAAGCCTGTTCTTTTTTCATGCAACAAGGGTCTAATTAGTTAACCAGGCAACTTTACAAAAATAAGGAGAATATGACAACTCCAAACTTTTTAAGTGCTTTTTTATGCTAACAAGCGTCAAAAAAGCTTCCATTACAACATTTTTTAAACAAACACTCCTCTCTAGCCTATACAATTAGGGCTAAAGCTTATTTCTTAGCTAATTAAAGAAACCTACTTTAGCCCTAGTTATTTATTATTGGTGTTCTTCTCTCAATAGGTCATTTACACATTTTACCGGAGTAAATGTGTCAGAAGAGACCTCTACAAATAGTGTAATCCAATCGCTCATTGCTCCATTCCATAAGCCTGGTAACTCAAGTGCTTTAATCTCATCTCCCCCTTCAGTCTTATTTGATATGAAGCCTGTGTTTTCATCGACATAGGCTAATAGATCAAACTTCTCTCCTTTATAGTCTTTCAGGCCACAAACTAAATCTACCGGATTAAAATGAGTACCTTTCTCAAACATACGCATACTCTCCCGATCCTCTTTGTTAATCTGTGAACTTTCTACAATTTGTAAAGAGATAGTACCATCTTCATTATAGGCTAAAAAAGGGCCACCACCAGGCTCACCTTCATTTCTAACCATTCCACAAACACGTATAGGTCTGTTCAATTTTTTAATAAGATATAAAGCCAGCTCCGAGTCTTCTAGGTGTTTGATAGAAGGATTTCTACACCACAGCTCCCGTTGTAAAAAGTGTACAATTTCCAAAAGCTCATCGTGTGTATACTCTCCTGCGTTTAATCGCTTTAAATATTCAAAAACACGTGCTTGATAATGTACCAACACGCCACCCAACAACTGTTTGGAACGTATGGTTTCTAGTTTTCGAACGTCTGTTGTTATATTATCTATATTTTTAATAAAAACAAGATCGGTGTTTAATTCATTGAGGTTCTCAATGAGGGCACCATGCCCCCCTGGACGAAAAACCAGTTGTCCGTTTTTATCGCGATAAGGTTTATTCTCTAAGGTTACTGCAAGGGTATCTGTACTGGGCTTTTGAACGGTAAAAGAAACCTGATATGAAACTCCAAACCGATTGGATAAAATTGGAATATGCTCTTTTACTTTATTTTTAAATAGTTCCATATGTTGGGGAGAAACCGTAAATTCAATGGCTACAGTTCCATCTGCCATCTGTGCATATTGAGCTCCTTCAATTAAATGCTCCTCTACAGGCGTTCTTGTCTCCCTCCTGTAATTATGAAAAGTTAATAACCCTTTTGGCAACTCACTATAGTTTAACCCCTCTTTAAATAATAGTTGTTCCACTACCTTTTTATAGTTCCCCTCCTCTATAAGAGTCTCTATGGTTTTGTCTAATTTGTTTAAACAAAGCACATTTAATTCATCGTAAAATGCAAAGTTGTGAATGTTAGCAAAAAACTCCTTTTCAGGGGCGGTCTTAGGTTCAGAATAATCACTCTTATAAAAGAGTAAAAGGTCTTTAAACATGCGGCTAGCAGCACCCGATGCTGGCACAAACTTCATAATGGAGTGATTCTCCTTCACAAAAGCATTCCAAGCCGCTTGATACTCCTTCTTTTCTGCATTGGTAGGACGCAGTATCCCTTCATCTACAGAGGCGGCTCCTGCCAGTTTTAAAAAAGGAAAACCTTTTTTAAAACGCTCTAACTGATTCTCTACCTGTTCTTCACTGATTCCTCGAGAGGCAAAAAGCTCTCTATCACTTGCTGTTATCATATTATGTACTTTATTTATACCTGTTGTCAAATTACTAAATATAGTAAATTATCTGTGGTTAATTGGCAAAAAAGAGTACATTTACCTGTATAGTTATAAAACACAAGCAATATGGAGGTAGTGAAACCCATTTTTACAAAAAATGAAAATAGAGAGATAAGACGCTTAATCAAAGAGTTAATCTACTCTGCAGGTGATAGCGTCTCTCCTACTAATCGTAGAAAGTTAAACGACCATATAACTCTTGCTCTACAGCAAGGGTTTACTCCTCGTAACCGTTTTGACATACCTGTTCTTATTAACGATTTAAGAACTGCTTTAATTGTATCTGAAGAGGTAGGCTTGAAGGGCAGTTGCCTCATAGGCATCTTATTGCATGAGGCTGTAAAGCAAAAAGCGATAACCCTAGAGGTTGTAGAGAGAGAGTTTGGAAAAGATGTGGCAACGATTATTCAAGGTTTGGTAAAGACCAACGAACTATACGATAAAAGTCCCGTCATTGAGTCGGAGAACTTCCGTAACTTACTTCTCTCTTTTGCTGAAGATATGCGAGTGATCTTAATTATGATTGCCGACCGACTCAACCTCATGCGGGAGATTAAAGATTCTCCCAATGAGGAGGACCGACAACAGGTTGCAACAGAGGCTTCCTACCTATATGCTCCTTTGGCTCATAAGCTGGGATTATACAAAATAAAGTCGGAACTTGAAGACCTCTCCTTAAAATACATTGAGAAAAAAGTCTATTACTTCATTAAAGATAAACTGAATCAAACCAAAGCTTCGCGAGATAAATACATCACCGAGTTTATCAAGCCTATAGAGGATGAGCTTCAAAAAGCAGGACTCTCTTTTGAGATAAAAGGAAGAACAAAGACCATTCATTCCATTTGGAATAAGATGGAAAAACAGAAAACCTCTTTTGAAAATATTTATGACCTTTTCGCTATTCGTATCATTTTAGATTCTCCACTGGAGAGCGAAAAGCAAGAGTGCTGGCAGGTTTATTCCATCGTTACAGATATGTATCAACCCAACCCTAAACGGCTGAGAGATTGGCTCTCTATCCCTAAAAGCAACGGGTATGAATCCTTGCATATTACGGTGATGGGACCAAAAGGAAAGTGGGTAGAGGTGCAAATTAGAACGCAACGAATGGATGAGATTGCAGAAAGAGGTTTGGCTGCTCACTGGAGATACAAGGGGGTACAAGGTGAAACAGGACTAGATGAGTGGTTAACCTCTGTCCGTGAAGCTCTTGAGAATTCAGAAACCGACTCCATGGAGGTTATGGATCAATTCAAGATGGACCTCTACGAAGATGAGGTCTTTGT
>JASLCM010000159.1 GCA_030151845.1 Bacteroides sp. | reverse complement strand
GCTACCTCTTTTTCTAAATCTGACTTTTTGTTTAGAAATTTCTCTTTAACCTCAAGTAACTTGTTTTTCTTAATTACTTCTGCCTCAACCTCTGCTTCTTTGAGGATGGTCTCGTATTTGGATCTAAGAACATATCTGAAGACCAGATAAGAGATAGCTCCTCCTACGATTAAGCTTAATAATGATGCTACTATAATTACTGTCATTGTCAATATTTATTTATGTATATTCAATAAAAAACGCACTGTATACCTATAGAATCTATAGATAGAACAGTGCGTGAATGATAATCTCTTTTATTATAAAACTAAGCCTCTTTTAGCTTATGCTCAAGAAGCGTAGTTAGTTCTTTTATCTTTTCTCGATAAGGCTCCGTGTCATTACGTTTTTCTAATTTTACTCTTTCTAGAGAAAAATGAAAAGCTACCATAGTTAACAGACGCTCTGTACTAAGTTCCTTATAACGTTCACGGTAAGCATTTAATCTATTATCAACCCATTTGGCAGCCCTTCTCATATCTTCCTCTTCACTTCTAAGAATAGTGATCGGGTAGGTAAGGCCCCCCATTGTTAGGTTAATTGTTATAGTATCGCCCATTATTATTTTCCTCTTTTATAGATTATTCTGATAATAATGCGATGCAATTATCGACTTCACGCACTAGCTCGGACAATCTTTTTTTAGTCTTTTTGATGTCTCCATCCTGAAGACTTATTGCCGAAGCTGTTTTTAAACTGGTGTAGGAGCTTTCTAACTCTTCATAGTTTGTTTGTAGCTCTCTGTTTTTTTTCTGTTCGTTAATTAGTTGATCAGAGAGTTTTCTATTCTCTTTTTTCAACTCCTCATACAGAAAGAGTAAATGTCTTAATCTCGCTTCGAAATTTTTAACTAATTCTTTCTCTTTATCGGTCATTACTACACCTTCAATTATAGACAAAAATACAACTAACTTATAGATTACAAAAACTTTTAAACCGATTTTCTATCTGGTTTAAGCAAATAATGCGTTGAAAACATCTTTTTTTGTATAGATCTTGTTAATTAATAAAATTATATCTTTACCCTTGAATCTAAAAAAAGAAAAAAGTGAAAGAGAAAAAGAAGATTTTAGCTGTTTATGCAGTCGAAGAGGAGTATGTAGAAATACCAACTGTTAACTATCAGGTTTTTTATTGTAAAACAGGGATAGGAAAGGTTGCTGCTGCTTATCATCTCATGGAGGCCTTGGCTAATTATACCCCCGATTTAGTAGTAAATTTTGGCTCTTCAGGAAGTTTGATTCATGAAATAGGTGAGGTCTTGACTTGCTCGATTTTTGTGGATCGAGACATGCAACCTTTAACAGCGTTAAAAATCACTTCTAAATACAATTTCAGTTCACAGCTTCTACAAACCTTTCCAGCGTTACCTATTAAGGAGTTCTACTCATGCAATACGGGAGACTCTTTTGTTACTGAAAAAATTCCTTTTGAAGGGGATGTTGTAGATATGGAGGCGTTTTCTATAGCTTATATCTGCTGGCAAAAAAAGATCCCTTTTCTCTCTATCAAATGTGTAACCGATGTAATTGGTAAAAACTCCGTTCAACTGTGGGAAGAGAAGTTAGCTTTAGCACGAGAACAGCTTCAAAAGAAGGTGAGGGTTTTGTTTAAATAGACTTACTCCTCCTCTTCATTGGGATCATAGTGTTGTGTTAAACTAGTTAGTGCTTCATCTTTCTCTGATATAAGTAGAAGAACATCATTGGGTGCCAGCTCCATAGAACCGTTTGGTATTAAGAACTCCTTGTTTCGTTTAACCATCACTACAAGAGTTCCTTGTGGGATATTCATATCTTTTAACTGGTTTGCTTTTTGAACCATCTCGTTAGTTACTACTAGATCGAAAAGATGACTATCTATTTCATCGGGAAGCTCTATTCCAAACTGATTTCCTTTCTCTTCTAATGGAGTGGATAAGTTGAGGATTTTTGCAACCTTTGAGATACTCATACCCTGTACCGTTAGTGATAGAATGGTTATGAAAAAGACAATGTTAAATAAAATGTCGGACCCTTCTACACCTGCAACAACAGGGTAGGTGGCAAAGATAATAGGAACAGCGCCTCTTAGCCCCACCCAAGAGACAAAGTGTTTGGCATTGAGGCTAATTTTTCGGAAGGGAAGAAGGCAAAGAAAGACACTAAGTGGCCTTCCTATTACCGTCATAAAGACTCCTATAAGTAGGGCTACTAAGGCTACATTTAATAATTCATGAGGGTTTACTAAGAGTCCAAGTGTTAAGAACATTATAATTTGGAACAACCAGCTAACACCATCCATGAAAGATGCAATTGATTTTCGATGCATGATTTTGGCATTTCCAACTAGAATACCTGCTATGTAGACAGCTAGATAACCATTTCCATGCATTCTATCGGTTAGGGAGAAGATAAAGAAACAAACAGCCAAAACCATGATGGGATAAAGGGTTGTATTTTCAATATTTATCCGATTAATTATCCATATTAATGCTTTACCTAGTAGAAACCCTGCAACTCCTCCAACTACAAATTGGGTAGAGAAAGAGAGAACTATCTCTCCAGCTCCCATTCCTGAAGTTTGAATGAATTGGATAAGCACGATTGTAAGCATATAAGCCATGGGGTCATTGCTACCACTTTCGAGCTCCAGCATAGGTCTGAGGTTCTCTTTTAAATTCATCTTTTGTGAGCGGAGAATTGCAAAAACAGAGGCTGAATCTGTTGAGGACATCGTAGCCGCTAGTAGCAAAGAGGTAGTTAAGGGTAGTTGTACATTGGTCCAGCTAAACCCAGTAATAATCCATATGAACACTCCGGTAAAAAGTGCAGTTAAGAAGACACCAAGGGTGGATAGAATTACTCCTGGTGCTACAATGGGTTTTACCTCCGAAAATTTAGTCTCCATCCCTCCCGAGAAGAGAATAACACTTAAGGCTACCATTCCAATAAATTGTGCAGCTTCTACATTTTCAAAGTGCCAGCCCAACCCATCACTTCCAAATGCCATTCCTACAAAAAGAAAAAGAAGTAAGGTGGGAACACCAAAACGATAACCTGTTTTACTGACAATAATACTAACAAAAAGTAGTATAGAACCAACCAGGAGAATGTTTTCTGCAGTAAAGAGCATAGTGTAAGTTAAAATTAAAGGGATGATATTTATTATGCGAATTTAACAAAATAAGATTAAATAAAAAGTAAACAGTAACATATCCGTTAAAATAACTGTTTGTTTACTATTTGTCTCTCTTTTTTTTCTGTTGCTTGGTAAAGATCAATAAACTAATAACAGCGGTGACAAAAGCTAGAAAATCAGAGATTGGCATACTTGTCCAAACCCCTATTACTCCATATCTTGGTGGTAAGATAATAATAAAGGGTAATAAGTAGACTAGCTGTCTTGATAGGGAGAGAAAAATGCTAACTTTTGCTTTTCCAATGCTTTGAAAAAAGTTAGAGATAACAATCTGTGCACCAACAAGGGGGAACATAAGAGCAGCTATTTGTAAACCTTCGGCTGCTAAGCGAATGAGCTCTTCATTGCTCGTGAAGATAGCAGCAACGGCTCTTGGGAAAAGCATGGATATAAGAAATCCAGTACTTGTAATTACAACAGCACTCTTTATACCTACTTTTAAGGTTTCCCACACTCTATCTTGTTTAAGTGCTCCAAAGTTATATCCAATAATAGGTTGCATTCCCATAGTTAATCCCAATACAATCATGATGTATAGGGTTAGTAGTCTGTTTAGAATTCCATAAGCCCCAATGGCTAAATCTCCTCCGTAGGTTTGTAATCTGTTGTTAATAAATATAACGATGATACATGCACATACATTCATTAAAAATGGAGCCATTCCAATTGAGAATATATTGAATACAATTCGAGGTTTTATTTTCCAAAATCCTTTTTGTAAATGGATATAATTATTAGGGTTTAAAAAGTGAGCGAGTACCCAAATTAAGGCTACAAACTGTGAGATAACTGTGGCTAGTGCAGCTCCGTGAATTCCCCATTGAAAGGTAAATATAAAGATTGGAGCAAGTATGATGTTGCACAGAATACTTACCAGTGAGGTAAGCATGGCTTTTTTGGGGTAGCCAGTTGCACGCATTACATTGTTTAACCCAATCATTAAGTAAAGAATGGGAGACCCCCAAAGTATAACTTTCATGAAGTCTCTTGCATAAGGGAGGGTGTTTTCACTTGCTCCAAAAAGAACTAGTATTTCGTCTAAATAGAGTAATGCCAAGGATCCGAAGAAAATAGAGTTGATGATACTTAACATGAACGTATTACCTAAAACATCGGTAGCCCCTTTTATATCTTTTTGTCCCAGCCGTATGGATGAGATGGTAGAGCCTCCTGAGGAAACAAGTGTACAAAACGCCATAACCAAGTTCATAAGAGGGAAGGTTATTGCTAAGCCTGAAATGGCCATAGCACCAACTCCATGTCCAATGAATATACTATCAATGATGTGGTAAATTGAAGTGAGTGCCATTCCAACAATGGCAGGAAATGAGTATTGGGCCAAGAGCTTTCCAATAGACTCTGTTCCTAAGATATGTGGATTGTTTTTAGATGATTTTGCCATAAACTATTACGCTATTGAACTACAAAGGTAGGAAATTTTGTTGTATTCATGGTTTTTTCGATCTTTGTCTAGCTAACATTACAAATATAAGAGATTGATTTACATGTGTAAAAGAATTGTTGCCTTGTTTGATTTTGATGGAGTTATTCTAGATACGGAGACTCAGTATACAACCCTTTGGAACAAGTATGGAAAAGAGCTACTGGGAATAGATGACTTTGGAGAAAAGGTGAAGGGACAAAGTATGCGTCAGATTTATGGAACATATTTTAAAAACCAGGAGGAGCTCCAGGAGGAGCTAAATCAAATCATTCATGAGTATGAGCTTAATATGAGTTATAACTATATAAAGGGGGTTAAGTCCTTTATGGAAGAGTTGAGAGAAAGGGGTGTTCCTATTGGTATTGTTACAAGTTCGGACGATAGAAAAATGTCAATTGCTTACCAGGCTCAGCCTGCTATTAAAGCATTAGCCGATATTATAGTGACATCGAATCAGTTTAAACGATCAAAACCAGATCCTGAATGCTTCTTATATGCAATGGATTACTTTAATGCATCTCCTGAAGAAACTGTCATTTTTGAAGACTCTTTTCATGGAATAGAAGCAGGAAGGGCAGCGAAGGCTTTTGTTGTAGGGGTCTCTACTACAAATAAGAGAGAGGATATCTTACCTTTATGTAATCGGGTAATACCTCACTTTGAAAGCATGAATTATAAAACGTTAAAAGAGTGGATGAGCTAATTTTAGCTCTTTTGTGAGTAAAACTACATTCTATGTAATAAACTCATTTTAGATAGGGGTTGAAATTGCTTTGAGGAGAGTAGTAAGTATTAAGAGAGACTTGCTCATTAAATACTTCTTGAATAATTATACTAATTCTCTTCCTTTTATAAGGGAAAATTCTCCTTACCTATTAATAATTAGATGGGTTAGGGGGTCTAACTCAAGAAAAACAGTATCTTTGTTTGTTAAATAAAGATGAATTAATATATACTGTTGATGAGTAATTTACTTCTTAAATATGCTGGAGTTGAGATAAAACAGCAAGATTTATCTGTTTTAGAAAACGTTAATTTAGATCTATCAAGAGGGGAATTTGTCTACTTGATTGGAAAAGTGGGTGCGGGAAAGTCTACTCTCCTGAAGTCTATTTATGCAGAACTTCCTATTTATAGGGGCGAAGCAGAGGTGTTAGAATACTCTCTCAATGCTATAAAACGAAAAAATATACCAAAACTGAGAAGAAAGCTAGGTATTGTTTTTCAAGACTTTCAACTGTTAACAGACCGAACAGTATATGAGAATCTTTATTTTGTTTTGCGTTCTACAGGGTGGAAAAGCAAGATAAAGATAAACTCTCGTATTGAAGAGGTTTTGGATCAGGTAGGGATGGGACATAAAGGGTATAAACTACCTAATCAACTCTCTGGAGGAGAGCAACAGCGGATTGTTATAGCTCGTGCGATTTTAAATTCGCCAGAAATAATCTTAGCAGATGAACCAACGGGGAACTTAGATGTTGATACAAGCAGGAAGATTATAGAGCTGTTGCATAAAATAAGTGATTCTGGAACGTTAGTTGTCATGAGTACACACAACCTTTCCTTGTTGCAGGAGTATCCTGGTAAGGTATATCGTTGTGAAAATCGAAACTTGCAGGAGGTGACAACAGAGTTTTTTTCTATTATTAATTGAAAATGAGTAAGAAAATGAAGGTATTAAAGTTTGGTGGAACTTCTGTAGGATCTGCTCAACAGATGAAAGAAGTTGCTAAATTAATAAACAATGGAGAAAAGAAGATCGTAGTTCTTTCCGCAATGGCTGGAACAACAAATACATTGGTCGAAATTTCTGAGTACTTGTACAAGAAGAACCCAGAGGGAGCTAATGAAATAATAAACCAGTTAGAGCTAAAATACCGAACTCATATCGATGAACTATATGATACACCAACTTATAAGAAAAAAGGTGAAGAATTAATTGCGAGTCATTTTACCTACATCCGATCCTTTACTAAGGATTTATTTACCTTATTTGAGGAAAAAGAGGTTCTGGCTCAAGGAGAACTCATCTCGACAGCAATGGTCACTTATTACCTTCAAGAGCAAGGGATAAATGCTGTACTATTACCTGCATTGGACTTCATGAAAACAGATAAAAATGGAGATCCAGATCCAGTATACATCAAAGGAAAACTACAAAGCCAGTTGGCGCTGTATCCAGAGGCCGATATCTATATTACACAGGGTTATATTTGTAGAAATGCTTATGGTGAGGTAGACAACCTTCAACGTGGGGGAAGTGATTATACTGCATCGTTGATTGGAGCTGCAGTTAAGGCACTAGAGATACAAATATGGACAGATATCGATGGAATGCATAACAATGATCCTCGAGTGGTAGATAATACCTCACCTGTTCGTAATTTAAACTTTGATGAGGCGGCAGAATTGGCCTATTTTGGTGCTAAGATTCTTCATCCAACTTGTGTGCAACCCGCTAAATATGCAAACATTCCTGTTCGACTACTTAACACCATGAAGCCAGATGCACCGGGTACATTGATTTCGAATGACTCCGAACGATCGGTTATTAAAGCTGTTGCAGCAAAGGAAAATATTACAGCAATTAAGATTAAATCGAGCCGAATGTTGTTGGCTCATGGATTTTTACGTAAGGTTTTTGAAATCTTTGAGAGCTACCAAACCTCTATTGATATGATCTGTACCTCGGAAGTTGGGGTTTCCGTAACAATTGACAATACAAGGCACCTCAATGAGATTTTAGATGATTTAAAGAAGTATGGTACTGTTACTGTAGATGAAGATATGTGTATCATTTGTGTGGTAGGCGACTTAAAATGGGAGAATGTTGGGTTTGAAGCTAAAGCGTTAGATGCCATGAAAGAGATTCCAGTACGTATGATATCATTTGGTGGAAGTAATTATAACATCTCTTTTCTTATTCGAAGAGAAGATAAGGAGTTGGCATTAAAAACACTTAGTGCTCATTTATTTAAGGGGTAGATGAAACAGAGACTTATTGCTTTAGCCCAAGAGAAAAAAACTCCTTTTTACTATTACGACATAGGGCTGTTAAATAGAACAATAGCGCAACTTATAGAGGATTCTAAAGTTTTTTCTGTTCCTGTGCATATCCATTATGCACTGAAGGCTAATACCAATCTAAAGCTCTTACAACTGATTCAGAAGAATGGATTAGGGGCCGATTGTGTTAGTGGAGGTGAGATTATGGATGCCATAGAGGCGGGATTCTCGCCAAAAGAGATTGTTTTTGCTGGTGTAGGAAAGGCCGATTGGGAGATAGAATTGGCTTTAAAAAATAATATCTTTGCATTTAATGTAGAATCAATAGAGGAGATTGAAGTGATAGGAGAGCTGGCCAAGAAAAATGGAAGGGTAGCTCAGCTTGCATTACGTATCAATCCACAGCTAAAGGTACATACGCATGCAAATATAGCAACTGGCCAGGCAGAGAATAAGTTTGGTATTCCTATACGTGACTTAGAAAGCTGTTTAGAAGCTATAGGTCAAAGTAGTAGTGTTGATTTAATTGGTCTGCATTTTCATATAGGGTCTCAAATTTTATTAATGGATGACTTTATTCAATTGGCTAGTCGAGTTAATGAAATCTTGGTTTTTCTTGAGAATAAGAATATTTATATCAAACATCTAAATTTGGGGGGAGGTTTAGGGATTGATTATAAAACCCCCGACTGTCACCCTATAGCCGATTTTGCCTCCTATTTTAGAGTTTTTCAAGAGCATCTTGCTATACGGTCTTACCAAGAGCTTCATTTTGAATTGGGGCGTTCAGTAATAGCTCAATGTGGAAACCTTATCACTAAAGTTTTATATACAAAAAGGGGGATTGACCGAGACTTTTTAATTTTAGATGCAGGAATGACCGACTTGATGAGGCCTGCTTTGTATCAGGCTCAGCATAAAATTGAGAATATTTCCTCTTTAAGCTGTGAGCAGAAAAGATACGATGTTGTAGGTCCAATATGTGAATCTTCTGATGTTTTTGATCGAGGGGTTGAGCTACCAGTTACACAGAGAGGTGATGTGATAGTTATACGATCTGCAGGAGCCTATGGTGAGGTCATGGCTTCTACTTACAACAGTAGGGAGCTTCCAAAAAGTTACTTTTCTGAGTAGTAAGAGTTATATTTAATTTGTTGTAAGTGTGCTAGTTAATTACTGAATTTGCTTTGTTTAGCAAGTTCTTAGGAGAATTTACTAAACAAAGTTTCTTTTTTTTTGTTTATAGTTTAATTAATCACATTTATAAGAAATTTATTATGCTAACAGAAAAAATAGAAAAAGCTTTAAACGAGCAAATTACAGCAGAGTTATGGTCGGCTAACTTGTATTTATCTATGTCTTTCTATATGGAAAAAGAGGGATATATGGGATTTGCAAATTGGTTAAAAAAGCAGTCACAAGAAGAGATAGAGCATGCTTATGCTTTTGCTGATCATATAATTAAACGTGGAGGGGCTGCTAAAGTTGAGAAAATCGATGTGGTTCCGCAAGGATGGGGTACACCTTTAGAAGTTTTTGAAAATGTTTACAAGCATGAGTGTCATATTTCTAAATTGATAAACGAATTGTTGGAGAAAGCTACTGAGGAGAAAGATTATGCTACTCAAGATTTCTTGTGGACGTTTGTACGTGAGCAGGTAGAGGAAGAAGATACTACTTTAACTATAGTTGAAAAAATTAAGCGTGCAGGTGATCATGGATTATTCTTTATCGATGCTCATATGGGAAAGAGAGAGTAAGCAAGATAATATATAGAATAAAAAAGCAGGGAGTTCCCTGCTTTTTTGTTTTATTTACTTGATGCATTTGAGACTTTTTCCAACTTTAATAAAGGCATTGATGCACTTATCTAGTTGTTCTTTTGTATGTCCTGCGGACAGTTGAACTCGAATT
>JASLCM010000141.1 GCA_030151845.1 Bacteroides sp. | reverse complement strand
TCAGTTGGTAGAGCACAACCTTGCCAAGGTTGGGGTCGCGGGTTCGAATCCCGTCTTTCGCTCAATTCTGCTCGAATGGTGGAATTGGTAGACACGAGGGACTTAAAATCCCTTGGCTATTGCAGCTGTGCGGGTTCAAGTCCCGCTTCGAGCACGGAAAGAGTTCACAATTTGTGAACTCTTTTTGTTTTATACACTTTCTCCGAATATGAAAATTAAGAGCCACTTAAAGTACCTCTATTTTCCAACCTAAGGCATACCCTTTTACACTCACAAAACAGACTACTCTCTGCAGCAAACTCGAAGTGCTCTCGCGCAACAACAATATATTCCTTAGGAGTATCGCATAATAACCTCGGTAACCTTTCAGTAATACCTTAAAACCTAAAGGGTGCAAAGTTCCTAACCTTCTCTAGGTGATTCTCTTTTCTTTCATTAAAAGATCTCTTTTGTTGCCATTTTACTAGAATCAGCATAAGTTTGTAAAAACTTATAAAAACAACGAGATGAAAAAAGGAGTTCTATTTTTATTCGGCCTACTAGTTACCTCTTTAGTCTATGCACAAAGACCTATTCTACGTTTCAATTCCCAAGGTGAGTTCAAAATTGTACAATTTACGGATATTCATTATCAGCCTGAAAATCCTGAATCAAAGGTATCCATTGAGCTAATCAAAGAGGTTATTCGAGAGGAGCAACCAGACCTTATTCTTTTTACCGGAGATGTAGTATGGGCTAAACCCGCCTACACTGTTCTTGATCATGTTTTCGACCCAGTTGTTAACGCTAAGATTCCCTTTGCTTATATTTTTGGCAATCACGATGATGAATATGGGAAATCAAGAGATCAGCTCATGGAGTATGCACAACAAAAACCCTACTGTCTTTCAGTAAAAGGAGATAAGCAACTAGCAGGAGTGGGCAACTTTGTGCTTGAGATAAAAAATAGCAAGGATGAAAATGCCTTTCTCCTATACCTATTGGATTCTAGTGATTACTCAAAAGTTAAGAACATAGGAACATACGATTGGCTTAAACTAAACCAAATAGAGTGGTACACAAAGGAAAGTAAAGCTTATACTGAAGAGAATAAGGGAACTCCATATCCAGCTTTAGCGTTTTTTCACATTGCTTTGGAGGAGTTTTATACAATGTGTGAAGTCAATAAAAGTAAACTAATTGGAAACCGCAAGGAGCGAGAGTGTAATGGCTTCTTAAATACTGGGATGTTTGCTGCAATGAGACAGGCTGGCGATGTTATGGGTATTTTCGTTGGTCATGATCATGACAACGACTATGTTGGCATCCATTATGATGTTGCCTTAGGCTTTGGCCGATATTCTGGAGGTAATACAGTGTACAACAACTTAGGGAAGAACGGATGTCGTGTTTTTCAACTGAAAGAGGGGAAAAGAGAGTTTAAAAGCTATATTCGCCTACTAGGAGGTGAAATTCTTTACCCCATACACTTCCCCTATAGTTTTAACTAAGCTTACTCACTCTTACTCAATATCCATTTTCAAGCAAGGAACCCCATTAAACAATAAGGGGAGGCCAATGTTGGCCTCCCCTTATTGTTTTTATCATCCTTATCACTCTTCAATAGTGATCACAATATCATCAAGTAGAATACGATGATACCCTGAGTTAGGTCCTAAGCCTTCTGTGGAACTTGCAAACTGAATTCTTGTTTGAGGTGTTGCCTCTTCTACAACAAAAGAGAATTCGCACTCTTCATCTTCCCACATGTTATAATCCTTATCATTTTCCAACAGATCTTTCTTTGGATAACTATGGATTTCAAAAGAGCTAGACGTTGGTGTTCCTCCATTCAAGACATCTACTTCAATAATACAATGTCCAGATTCACCCGATCCATCGGTACTGTCAGGTTTCCCTGATCCACCAATATTACGTAAAGCCTTAAATTTAATTTTTATTTTAGCTTTATCGGTTGTAATACCAGATAGTGCTGGTGATATTAAAATTCCAGGCTCACCTTTCTTACCGAACTTCGCATATCCTTCTCGTGAGTAAATGAAACCATTTGTTTGAGGACTCTCCCATATATTTTGAGGGAAATTCCACTTATCAAATCTCAACTCACCCGTAGAGACATGTGGCATAGGGCTTCCGGGTAACCAAGAGAAATCTTCATAAAGAAGTAAGCTTGCAGAAGCTTGTTCAATAACAGATTCTGCCACTAAATTTGGATGAGCTTTTGAGTAGAACTTAACTACTAACGTTCTCGCAAATTCTGTAGGGTTCTTTTCTAAAGACAAAACTAGCTCTTCATTGGTAAATGACACCTCTTTTACCCATTCAGGTTGATCTTTAATTTCATAGCTAACTTCAACATTCGCTTCTATGGCAATCCTAACTTCTCCCCCAGTAGGAAGAGCCTGAATCTCTTTATTGCTCTCACTGATTGATAAAGAGGGGACTCCAGATTCCTGTTCTATGCGAAATAACACAGGTTGTTCAACACCACCTACAATGAAGGCAAAATCGTGAGATCGGTCAACAAACTCATTGTTTGGCTGCACCATCAAACGGAATATTCCATCGGCTTTTCCTTCGGCTGGAAAGAATCGCACCCAGTCACATCCCTCTTTTGCAACCGACCTAATTTCCCATTCACGGTTCGATCTTACAATATATTCTTGTGGTGAATCCAGGTTTCCAGAGTTACCCACCTGCAAACCTGTAGGGTTTCCCTCAATTCTAAAGTAAGGAGTTCCAGAACTAAACTCATCATCATCACTACATCCCACAAAAGTAGATACTCCTAGTAAACAAATGAGAGAAAGTATAGCCCCCTTACAAAAATTCATTAAAGTATATTTCTGATACATTTCTATCTATTTTTTATTGTTTATAGCTTGTTTACTCCACCACACAGGTGTTTTCATGTCATTTTCTCCACCCATATTACGAAGTGCAATAGCAACATTTTCACTGTTAGTAGCAGTAGAAGAGGTTGGGTAGGCAAATCGAGTAGGTAGTATAAAGTCATTAAATACACATCCCTTTCCTATGGTTAGTTCAGGATAGCCTGTCCTACGATACTCGTGGTAAGCCTCCATTCCTATCCAAAAGAGAGAGAGGTACTTCTGCTCTGCAACAAGTTTCTCCTTATCTTCGTGCTTGTCCCATGCAGCTAAATCCGAAGCCAAGTAGGTAGCGATATCTGCTGGAGTTATCTCTACAGGTTCAGCACTATACTGCCCATACTCACCCCATTTCTCCATAGAGCTCCGAATAGCCTCTTCGTAATACTCTTTTGCTTTAGCCTCTCCTCCACTTATCATCCCCTTTAAAGCTGCTTCTGCTTTGATAAACAAAATTTCAGAATAATCCATAAAGAAACCAGGAGCATTATCTCTACAGAACACCTCGTAATTTAACCATGAAGTACCTCGGTCTACTTCTGTTTGTTGTTCAACAGGAACACCAGCTACAGTCCCTTTCCAAAGTTCATTCTTAGGATTTTTCTTTCCCCAGATAGGCAAACGAGGATCTACATACAGCTCTTTGTCTCCCTCTTTGATCACTGTCATCTTTATAAACTGCTCTGTTAATTTTCTTCCTGCAGAGGTAAAATCATTCTCTTTTGTTGAGCTTGGAAATTCATTTCTATAAGGATCATTCCCTGAATACTTTACAGTTGCATTGTCTTCATTGGATTCAAAAATAGGATATTCATCAGGTGAGGATAAAATTTTATTCATGATCTCTTTGGTGTTCATTTCTGCTCTACCACTCACTCTACATAGCAACCTTAGATACAAGGAGTTATTAAACTTTCTCCATTTAGTCATGTCTCCATTATACATCCCATCCATATTGGGTTTCATAAAAGATGGATTTTTAGCATAAATTTCATTTGCCTCTTCTAACTCAGCAAACATCTGTTCATATACCTCTTTCTGAGAATCAAACTTAGGTTTTTTGATATTGTCATCCTTCGCTCTAAATGCCTCTCTGTAAGGAATATCTCCATACATATCTGTGAGGTTATACATAAAAAGAACCTTAAAGGTTAAAGCTATTGCCTCTAAAGCATGATCTTTATCTTTTAAAGCCAACTCATGCATATGGGTTATGTTATTCCCATAACGGGCATAGGTATTCCACACAGCTTGCCAGTTATTATCACTAATAAAATAGCGATGTTCCTGACGTGTAGTACCTCCTGTAAAAGCAGTAAACTGAATAAGTTCATTGTTCCAGAACCAAGTATAATTCAACCAAGCATTTGCACCATTATATAACAATGGCTCAAAAAAGCCATGTGCTTTTATCTTCCCAACCTCGGTTTTATTGGGGTTTGTATTTGTCTCTTCAAAGTCCAACGTACAAGCTGTAAAAAGAACCAACAAAGAGAGAAATAATATATTTATCGTTTTCTTCATGGAGTTTTGTTTTAGAATGATAGTTTAAAGTTAACACCATAAGTACGTGTCATTGGATAGGTCATAGCCTCAATACCTCTATGAATTTCTCCACCATTAACCATACCTGTTTCTGGGTCATATTGAGGGAACTTAGTCCAACAGAATAAGTTTGTAGCATAAACTCCCACATTTGCCCCTTGCAAGAATCCTGTTTTTTCACACAGAGACTTTGGTATCTGATAATCGAGTCTCATCTCTTTTAGTTTTAAGAAAGAGGTATCAAAAGTGTTCTCCTCTGTATTGTTACGGTTCCAAACATACATATTGTAATAGGTTTGAATATTACTAGTAATGGTTTGGTTTGGCTTGTAGGTAATAGTTCCATCACTATTTTTAATCGCATTTACCCCTTTATGAACCAATCCGTCGTAACGACCTTTTACAGAGTTTTTCAACTTACCTTGATAAGACAAGCTAAAGTTCGTTACAGAGAAGGTATTACCACCGTATTGCCCTGAGAAAGTTGCAGATAGGGTTAATCCTTTATAAGATAAGCGATGACTCATCCCGGCTCTCCAGTCTGGGTTAACCTTCCCTATCCGACGATCTGGAGAAGCATCAAGCTCTGGGAAACCTGTAACTTCATTTACCAAATGCATACCCGAACAGTCGATTTCTTTTCCGTTCTCGTCGATGTAGGTAGCGCCCTCGGGTGCCCTTTGATAACCACGGCCATAAATTACATTCATCTCCTCACCTACATAAGAGTAGATATATGTTCTTCCTCCAATAGTTGTTCCCATACCTGTTTGTAGAGGTTCATTAGGATCCCAACCTTCTTGAAGGCTTACTAATTTATTCCAGTTCTTAGACCAATTAACATCGAATGACCACTCAAAATCTCTTGTTCTTACGGGTACAAACCTAGCTGTTAACTCAATTCCTTTATTAGATATTTTACCTGCATTAATCTTCATACCAGTTGCACCCGTAATTTGGTCCATCTGAGCAGAGACTATTTGATCCGTAGTTGAAGAGCTATAAACAGCCATATCCAACCATATTCTATTTTTTAATAGTTTAAAGTCAAGACCAGCTTCCCAGCTCTCTACGTTTTCAGGTTTAATATAAGGGTCTACTATAGTTCCTGGTAGTTTAGAACCTCCAGGGAAAGATGTTCCTGCATAATACTGACTCAAAGAGTAGGGTGATGTATCATTACCCACATTTGCCCAAGAGATACGTAGTTTTAGCATATCTATCCAAGAGGCTTTTTCTCTTAAGTTTAAAGCTTTATCTAACAAGATACTTGTACCTACCGATGGATAAAAGAAAGACCAATTCTTCTTTGAAAGAGAGCTAGACCAGTCGTTTCTCCCTGTAATATCTAAGAAGTAAGTATCATCCCAGCTAGCAGAGATAAACCCATACAAGCTATTTACCATCTTCTTATTTCTGTAGTTGGAGGGCTTAGGTTGTAAGCCCGAAGGAATGTTCTCTGTATTATAAATACCCTCTTCGTTTAACTCTTCAAGCGTTATACTGTTGGTAAAGTGCTTACGCTCCATTCTATTACCACCAATAGCTGCATTAAATCCTAGGCGATCATCTACCCACTTGTTATTTTCGTAGCGAAGAAGAAAGTCATTATTATACTCATAAG
This sequence comes from Bacteroides sp., assembly GCA_030151845.1. GTDB lineage: Bacteria > Bacteroidota > Bacteroidia > Bacteroidales > Bacteroidaceae > Bacteroides_E. Next base: position 4,171 of record JASLCM010000141.1, on the reverse strand, counting down.
TACGAATTGTCTGCTCTCTATAGAAGCCACGAGGTGCACTTTTTGTTAAGAAAGGTTTTTGCTGCGTACGGAACTCATTGTTTATATCCAAGCCAGATTTTACATCTAACGTCAGCCCTTTCATCAATTTTATATTTAAAGCAACATTTCCAAATACGCGATCTTTATCAAGTGTATTCAACTCCTCATAAAGGGTTCTATAAGGGTTGTAACTACTAGCCGATGGAAAGACCAAACTGTTCCCGTTGGTTCCATCTCCGTTATAGTTTATCTCATTAAATCGACCTTGGAAGTACTCGTTTTTCCAGTCGTTAATACTGTTTGAGTTGTACCCCCAAACCAAAGCATACATGGGGCTCGATTCAGAGTATCCACTTACAGGTAAATTATCACTCTCGCGGTGGTAGTAATTTACTCTTGCTTTCAAGTTAATGTGCTTATTTATTTCAGAATCAAAAGAAAGTGAGATAGACTGTCTATTAAAACCTGTATTGGGAACAATCCAATCGTTCCGAGAGTCGGTTATAGACAACCTTGTACTTGTTCCTTTACCATTACCTCCATCAATTGTTACTGAGTTATTAAAGGTTGTACCTGTTTCAAAAAGCCCAGTATACCAATCACTCTGATAGATCCAGGGAAGTTTTTCATATTCACCTGTTTCCCAGTTCTTGGACGCATATTGGTATCTTAATTTATTTGCATCAAAAGCCTCACCAAAAGCATATCTTGAAATATTACGCTCGGTAGCTATTCCGTCTGGTGCCTCATCTGCTGTTAAAGCCCAAAAGCTATATTCGTTCATTCCCATATCTGATCCAGAACCAAATTCACGCTGAAACTCAGGAAAATAGCTAGCTCTTTCAAAAGTAACTGAAGAGTTTACTGTAACACCAATTCCCTTTTGCTTACGACCAGATTTTGTAGTTATCACAATCGCTCCATTAGCTGCTCTTGAGCCGTATAGAGCTGTTGCTGCAGGTCCTTTAAGTACAGATACAGACTCTATGTCGTTTGGATTTATATCACTTGCTCCATTACCGAAATCGACAGGAGCATCACCATTCGCATAGTTACTACCGCTACCTATAGCTGTAGATCCTGAAGAGATAGGCACACCATCTACAATAAATAGAGCCTCATTTGCTCCATAGTTTAGCGACTGATCTCCTCGTAGTGTTACTCGCATTGAACCAGCTGGCCCTGTTCCTGCCTGATCAAAGGTTAATCCTGCAACTTTACCAGACATTCCATCCAACCAGTTGTTAGATACTGTTTTTGTTATAGATTCACTACTTACTTCTGCGACAGCATAACCTAGAGATTTCTGCTCTCTAGTTAATCCTAAAGCTGTTACTACAACTCCCTCTAGAGCAATAGCCTCATCTTTCATGATTACGTTAATAACTGTTCTTCCTTTTACAGGAATCTCTTGAGTAACATATCCCAGTGACTTAAAAACCAACGTAGGATTGCTTCCCACAACTTCAATGGTGTAGTTTCCATCTAAATCGGTCACTACCCCTTTTTGTGTATCTTTTACTTGGACCGTGGCACCAATCATACCTAGTGTTCCATCGGCTTCAAAGACTCTCCCTTTTACTGTTTTTGTTTGAGCAAAACCAGAGATACACGAAATTTGAATAAGTAATAACAATAGAACGAATCTAATGCTATTGTGTGTTTTCAACTTCATAGTGTTTATAAATTAGGTGTATAGTTTTTATTTAATGCTATGTGAAAATTCTTTAGGTCTCTCCATCTCTTCTGTATAAGTTCTACCAAACTGGTCGGTAACCTTAATTGATAAAGAGGAGTTAGGAGAAGATGCTTGCACCTTAAATAGATTTACTGTTTCTGTTGAAACAAAAGCATCTGTTGGTGTAGCGTTCTTATTTAAGCGCATAGCTTCGTATGAAATGATATGTAGCGGATCAAGATCTTTAACTCTCTTAACTTCTAATGCTTTACCATTTTCAGAGACTTCTACCTTCCATTGATCATTGTATCCCCAAACATTAATTAACACCTCGTTCTTCGTATTTGGAACTGCATAATGTTTTGCATAAGGAGCTAATTTTTCATCGGTTGAGTTTGGAGCAAACTTTTCTGCTGTAATCAAGGTTTGATTTAAGTCATAAGCTCTAAATTGATAATCATCCTCAAATCCTATTCCTTTATAAGACCACATCAAATTAGTTCCATCAATGTCCCACACGCCATATCCACCTGGGCTACCATCTCTACAAATGTGATTGTTAGCGTAACCATCACGACCTGTCCACCACCATGTAGCACAAACAGCAGCAGTGTTATGTTCTGTTATATTTTCTTTAGCTAACACTGTGTAGTTGATGTGCGTATGTCCACTCAATACGTGTACATTTTTAAAATCTGATAAACAATTCATTATGTCATTTCCGTTCTGTAGAGTTACCCGATTGGTCTGCTCTCCTTGGTTATTGATTGATGGATGCCCATGAATCGGAATATGCATCGCTACAACAACTGGTGTTGATTTATCTTTCAGGGTAGCCAAATCTTTCTTAAGCCATTCCATTTGATCATTAACCAATCTTCCATTGTAGTTTCTGGATCCTACATTCCCTAGAGCACCACCTGTATTAATATACTCTGTGTTGTCTAGGACTATGTAGTGAACATCCCCTAGGTTAAAAGAGTAATAGGTTGGACCAATATGGGTACGATAGGCCTCTTCAGCAAACCAGTCTGCTGCTACATATGGATCGTTATCATGGTTCCCCATGGTATGAAAAACAGTACATTGCACACCATTCATATATTTAGTAAACTCAGGTAATGCAAATTTATTACTATACCAATAGCCATCCCAGCTCAAGTCACCAAGGGTTATACCATAAACTGATACTCCTTCGGCTTTTCGTTTATTGATATAGCTATTGATATCTGTAACAAATCCTTGTGAGAACTGCTTTAAGTCATTATTTCTATCGGCTAAGTGGAGATCGGCCATAGTAAGTAAAATGTGCTTTTTATTATCTACCTTGCTTAATGAAAAGTTTACCTGTTCTACTTGTTCCCCTCCAGATAAACGTGCAAAGAATTTTGCTTGATTTTCTCTCTTTTCTACTTCATATCCACCAGGAATGGAGACGAAAACAAACTGTTTTTCTTTTTTAGAAGGCAAATAATAGATACCATCTTTATCTGTTATAGCCACTTCTACCCCATCGGAAACAACAACATCTGAAACTCCTACTCCATCACAGTAGACAACTCCTTTTATAGTCATTCCCTCTTTATCGGGCACAGCTAATTGAGCAACAATATTAATTCGGATATTTCCAAGAAGTAATGATTCTTCACCGCGCTTTAAGGCCACTTCGTAGGTAGCAGTCTTTACCTCTTTTGGAAGTTTGAAGACTCCTAATACATCACTTTTTCTAATAAGTAATGAACTATACTGCTCCTCATTTGCTGAAGTTAAAGTGACTTGATCACTCTCTTGGAATCCTATTCCTTGAATTTCTAACTCTCCACCTACAGGTAGATCTACATGAGAGGGTAAAGCCACGTGAGAAATGGCTATTGGACTATAAAGACCTGGGTCTTTATCATCCTTACAGGATGTACAGATTAAAAAGAAGAAAAGTAAAACCCAATAAGAACTTGTCAATCGCTGCAATTGATCAAGCTTTGGCTTTACACTGTTAAGTTGGATAAAACCTTTTTGCATAATATTTATAATAGTTAAGAACAAAAGTCTTTATTAACTGAACAAGCGTAATAGACACTCATACAGACTGTTCTCCTATCTATATCAAAGGCTTCTGTGTTTTTCATAGCCGTGTGATTAGCAAGAGTTTGAAACAAATATAAACAAATCGAAAGATTTATATACAACTATTGTCTGGTTTTATTGTATTTTAACTATCTAAGGGCGAAAAGTAAAAAAAAAGCTGCGAATGAAATATTTTCGTAACAATTTAAAGCTGTTTACTTAATTTCTAAGGAATTGAAAGGAGATAACCTGAAAGAGAAAGAAAAAAGAGAATAGACCGTAAGTGTTCCGAAAGAACACTCCCTGGTATGAACGAAAAAAGCATCCAGATAAGGATGCTTTTTTTAGTTGCGGAGGCCTGACTCGAACAGACGACCTTTGGGTTATGAGCCCAACGAGCTACCAACT
>JASLCM010000125.1 GCA_030151845.1 Bacteroides sp. | reverse complement strand
AAGCAGAACTTAACCCTACAGCAAAGGATGAATATGCAATATCGGCTGTCCTTTACGAGGTTGCTGATCATAAGAAAGAAACATTAACTGGTGTTGATATCTACACTTCTGATAAAATTGTTGCTCTTGGTCAAAAGTTTGGTGGGGAAACGAAGGAGTATGAAGCGTTTTCTTTCGAACTGGAATATAAGAAGGAGTACGATCCAGCTAAGAAGTATAAGCTTGCGTTAATTTTCTCATCTAGCCGTTGGGGAGATAAATTTAGTGGTGCTCCAGGGAGTACACTGTATATTGATGATGTAGAGATTGTAATAGAAAACTAAGTCCATCAAAAAAATATTGAAAAGTCCTACACTTGTGTGGGACTTTTTATTTGTAACTCAATGAGTTGCTTTGTTCTTAAATCAGTATATTTGTAGTTTAAATATAAATAGAAGAGCCAATGAACGTAAAAATAACGTTAGGAGTAATTGGAAGTCTCCTTTTACTCTCTTCATGTATAAAGAGTGAGCCTTTAAATCCTGAGGCAGATATTCTTTCTTTTAAGTTACCTAAAAAGGTTGTGCTCAGCGAGGCCAAAATAGAAGGTAGAGATATCTTTATTTCGATTCCTAAAAATGCTGATGTGAGTAATCTGACCCCAGAGATAGAGACAACGCCTGGTGCAACAATAACACCAGAAAGTGGTGTTCCACAAGACTTTAGTTATCCAGTAGAGTATACTGTTGTCTCAGAGAGCGGTAAATATGAAAAAAAATACAAAGTTATTTTATCGCCTTATATGTTTTACGAGAGTTCTTTTGAGACGTGGGAGTCTTATCGTCCAAGTACAGGAAAATATGTTTATGAAACCCCTATTGAGAGAGGAGATAAAGGAGAAAAAATACCTATATGGGCCACGAGTAACAAAGGGGTCGCTGTATACCAAGCGTATGAGGACTCTACCTCTTACCCAGTACATTCAGTCTTAATTAATGGAAAAAGAATGGCTCGACTCAAAACAGATAAAGGGCCTGGTAATATTTTGGGGATACAGTATATCCCAATTGTTGCAGGTTCTCTTTTTACGGGTACAATGAATTTAGCTAATGGTATAACAGATCCACTTTCTGTTACACAGTTTGGAACCTACTGTGATTATTTACCCGACCGGTTTGTAGGAAGATATAGATACAAACCAGGTACAGGAGATTATATAGACTCTGAAGGGAAGAGATGGCCAGATAAAAAAGACCTATGTGCGATTTATGCGGTGTTCTATGAAGTGGATGAGAAACTTGAGTTTCTTGATGGGCATACCATTTTAACACATCCTAATATCATAGCTATAACGAAAGATCCTCATCGTGGAGCTACAGAAGGAGATGGGTTAATAGAGTTTGATATTCCTTTCGAGTATAAAGAAGATATGAAAGTCGACTTTGAAAAGAAGTCTTATAAACTGGCAGTGGTGTTCTCTTCTAGCTACAAGGGAGATGCTTACTCTGGAACACCAGGGAGCGAAATGATTGTTGATGAAGTAAAAATTGTACCAAAAAATTAAGTAGTATGTCTAGAAAGAATATCATATTTAGTTTGACTTTATGCATCCAATGTTTTTTTGTTCATCAATTGTTTGGACAGACGAAGGAGTCTAGGCATTGGGAGCATGCGATTCGAGTTGGGATTAATGTGGGAGGGACTACTCCTATTCCGTTACCGGCGGAGATTCGAAAAATTGAATCTTTTACAACGGGTTTGAATCCCATTTTAGGTATTCGGTCGACCCGATGGTTTGAACCCGATGGAAAATGGGGGATTACATCAGGTTTTACTATTGAGCATAAAGGGATGAAAGAGAGTGCTCAGGTAAAATACTGGTATACCAATTTAAAAGTAGGTGAAGGAGATAAAAGAGGTGAATTTGAAGGGACTTTCTCTGGGTTCAATGAAACGAGAATAAAAAATGGGTATTTTACCTTACCAGCAATGGCTACTTATCGCCTATCTAGTATTTGGACTTTTCATGCTGGTGGATTTTTCTCCTGGATGCATACCTCTAAATTTACTGGTATAGCCGATGATGGGTATATTAGAGAGGGTGGACCTACAGGAGATATCATTAATGTAACATCGGCTGAATTCGATTTCTCTAAAGATTTGAATACAATAGATGCTGGGCTACTTGTTGGGGCCGATTGGAAATTTACGAGAAAACTTTCGGCTACAGGAGAGTTCTCTTGGGGTTTTATTCCTATATTTCCATCAGATTTTAAAGGTGTAACTTATAAAATGTACAACCTGTATCTCGGATTAGGTCTCTCTTATAAGTTATTCTGATTATCTTCTATTTATGAATAGCGAAGAATACCAAAATATACTGGATCTGCTAAAGAGGGAGGTTGTTCCAGCTATAGGTTGTACAGAGCCTATAGCAGTAGCCTTGTGTGCAGCTAAGGCAAGAGAACTGCTTGGCGATATACCAGAGTACCTATCAGTTGAGTTAAGCGCTAATGTGTTAAAGAATGCGATGGGGGTAGGTATACCAAGTACAGACATGGTGGGGCTTCCTATTGCAATAGCATTAGGAACACTTATTGGTAAGTCTGATTATGGCTTGGAGGTATTAAAGGAGAGTAATAAAAGCTCAGTTCAAGCTGCGAAACAGTTTGTTGATGAGAAACGGATTGAAATAAGCTTAAAAGAGTCTGTTCCCGATAAGCTTTATATTGAAGTAACTGCAACAAAAGGAGAAAGAAGTAGTAAAGCAATTATAGCGGGGAGTCATACTAAATTTATCTATTTAGAGGCTCCCAATGAACTTCTTTTAGATGAAAAAACTCATTCTTTGCGGATAGAGGAGAAGAGTGAGCCTGAATTGAACCTGAAAAAGGTGTATGATTTTTCGATCTCTGTCGATTTAGATAGGATTGCTTTTATTTTAGAGGCGGCTCGTTTGAATAAAAAGGCAGCACAGTTAGCATTTGAAGGTGAATATGGACATTCATTGGGAAAAATGATCCGTGCAAAGGAGGAGATCCAATCTGATTCTTTCACGAGGGCTCTTTCTTATACTGCAGCAGCCTGTGATGCTAGAATGGCAGGAGCTATGATTCCTGTGATGAGTAACTCAGGTAGTGGAAATCAAGGAATATCTGCAACATTACCTGTTTTGATTTATGCAGAAGATCAAGGAAAAAGTCGAGAAGAATTAGCTAGGGCACTCGTTTTGAGTCATCTTACTGCCATTTACATCAAACAAAATTTAGGTAAACTGTCTGCTTTGTGTGGGTGTGTTGTTGCCGCCACTGGTTCAAGTTGTGGGATTACTTGGCTAATGGGAGGGGGCTATAAAGAAATTTCTTATGCAGTACAGAATATGATAGCTAATATAACAGGAATGATTTGTGATGGAGCTAAACCAAGTTGCTCCCTAAAAGTTTCAACAGGAGTTTCTACTGCTATACTGTCTGCCTTAATGGCACTGGAAGGAAAATGTGTTCGTTCAACAGAGGGGATTATAGATAGTGATGTGGATAAAACCATTAAAAATCTAACTAAAATTGGAGCTACAGGAATGAATGAGACCGACAAGCTGGTACTAGATATTATGATATCGAAATGTTAATAGGTTTCGATAACTTAAAAAAAAATTAAATCCTTAAATATTTGTTGGATTTTTGTTTCGATAAGTTTTGGTTTGTAGCCATTTATAAATACTTTTGCTTCGAAATACCCAATAGGGGACGAGTTATTAATTTTATTTAGAGATATACTAATACTATGTGGAATTTTTTAAAACCTGCAGAGCATAAGCCATTGTTGGCAAAGGAGAAGATTGATCCAACCTATAAACGGCTGAGACTTCAAGTATTTTCGGGGATATTCATTGGTTATGCTGGATATTACCTAGTTCGTAAAAACTTTACTTTAGCCATACCTCATCTGGCAGAAATGGGCTTTGATAAGGGAGACTTAGGGCTGGCTTTATCGGCAAATGCGATTGCTTACGGACTATCTAAGTTTATTATGGGAGGAGTTTCCGATCGTAGTAATGCTCGCTACTTCTTGCCATTAGGGTTAATTTTATCTGCATTAGTTACTCTCTTCTTGGGAACTACTTTAGGTATATCATCGATTGTTGCGATGTTCCTAACACAGTTTATGATAGGTTGGTTCCAAGGTATGGGGTGGCCTCCATGCGGTAGGGTTATGACTCACTGGTTTTCTCAAAATGAACGTGGTACTAAGATGTCTATTTGGAATGTGGCACATAATGTAGGAGGCGGATTAATAGGACCAATGGCTGCCTATGGTATGCTGTGGTTTGGAACCTGGCAAGCAGGTACTTTTATTTTTCCTGCAGTTGTTGCAATTATAATTGCCCTTCTGAGTCTTTTATTGATTCGTGATACTCCACAGTCTTGCGGATTACCTCCTATTGAAGAGTATAGAAATGATTATCCGAAGAATTACTCTGAAAAATCAGAAGAAGAACTTACTACGAAAGAGATATTCTTTACTTATGTATTAAAGAATAAAACCTTATGGTTTATAGCCTTTGCTAATGCTTTTGTATACTTAGTTCGTTACGGTGTATTAGACTGGGCACCTACTTATTTAAAAGATATAAAAGGATATGATATAAAAGATGTGGGTTGGGCATACTCTGCTTATGAGTGGGCTGCAATACCAGGAACTATTATATGTGGTTGGTTAAGTGACAAGGTCTTTAAGGGGAAACGTGCTATAACCACGATGATTTACATGGCATTAGTTTCTATCTTTGTTTTTATCTATTGGAAAAATATGGATAGTAAGTTACTAGATAGTGTAGCCTTAATTGCGATAGGATTCTTAATTTATGGTCCGGTGATGCTAATAGGGGTACAGGCATTAGACTTGGCACCTAAAAAAGCAGCTGGAACTGCAGCTGGCCTGACAGGATTCTTTGGCTATTTCTTTGGAACAGCAATTTTAGCGAACATTTTAATGGGGCATATTGTTGATCTACTAGGTTGGGATTGGGGCTTTAGAATGCTATTAGCAGCTTGTGCATTATCTTTCCTCTTTATGGGAATGACTCACAAAGAGGAGAAAATAATGCTTGCCAATAGAGAGTAAAAAAGATTTAACTAAATAGTTACGTAAAGGGTCTCCACGTGGAGACCCTTT
>JASLCM010000116.1 GCA_030151845.1 Bacteroides sp. | reverse complement strand
ATTTCTTCTAATAACCTATTTCTTTCTAAATCAAAAACTTCATTAGCCTCTCTGATATTTGCTCCATTCATTATCATGGATATTCTTTTTTGGTCAAGTTCATCGAGCTTCATCTCTAGGTGGTTTCTTTTCTTGATGAATTGATAGAGTGCGTCGTTACACTTTGTACCAGAAGCCTCAATATTACTCTCTGTTAGTGAAACGTGAACTTTACCAGGCTCTATTACTATAGGCATTATGTTAATGTTATCTATAAAGAGGGAAACTAACTCAGTAGAATCAACGATTCCGCTAAATTGAAACTTTCCGTGGGTAATATCTGCAGAGTCTTTTATAACCCACCCTTTTTCTTTAAAAGTCTTCAAGTAGAGCTTGTTCCCATTCATAAAGCTTGTGGCTACAGCCCCATCAATGTGATAACTATGCTTACAAGAGCATAGAAAGCAGATAATAAATGGAATATAAAGATATAGTCGAGTCATAAATACGATTTTATGTCGTTCTTGTTCAAAACAAAGATAATAGGATATATGGATAAGGAAAATCTTTTTATTATAATTTAAAACATATCTAATACTTTTTCTGAATAACGATAAGAAACCTATCAGAAGAGTAGATTATTTACGATGTTTAATTAATTTTGTATAGGATACATGCTAGTGTTGATAGATTTTTGTCAATCTTTCATTCCTAATACGCTGTTTTAACGCTTAGCTCTAGGCAATTGTACAAATAAAAACTATCAGAAAGCACTTTTGTATGTTGAAAATCTATAAAAGAAACATGATTTAAATTTATAAATAAAAAAGTATGAAAAAAATTCGGACTATTTTGTCGGTAATGTTAGCCCTTTTAGTTTCTACTAGTTATGCAGACGAAGGGATGTGGTTGCTTCAGTTAATGAAAGAGCAACACGCTATTGATATGATGCATAAAAAAGGACTAAATCTAGGAGTAGATCAGTTATATCATCCAAATGGAACCTCTTTAAAAGATGCTGTAGGTATTTTTGGTGGAGGTTGTACTGGAGAAATTATCTCTTCTGAAGGGCTGATTTTAACGAACCATCATTGTGGTTATGGTTTTATTCAGCAACATAGCTCAGTAGAGCATGACTACCTAACCGATGGTTTTTGGGCAAAAAGTAGAGCAGAAGAGCTTCCAACACCAGGTCTCAAATTTACTTTTATTGAGCGAATCGAAGATATAACAGACCTTGTTAATCAACGAGTTGCCGAGGGTAAGATTACAGAAAGTGAATCATTTACTAGTGACTTCTTAAAATCATTAGCAGCAGAACTACATAAGAAGAGTGATTTAAAGAACAAGAAAGGGATAGAGCCGCAAGCACTACCTTTTTTTGCAGGCAATAAGTTTTATCTTTTTTATAAGAAAATCTATTCGGATGTTCGTATGGTAGCCGCTCCACCATCCTCTATAGGTAAATTTGGTGGTGAAATAGACAACTGGATGTGGCCAAGACATACAGGTGATTTCTCCATATTTAGAATTTATGCCGATGAGAAAGGAGAACCTGCAGCTTACTCAGAAAAGAACAAACCCTTGCAAACTAAAAAGCATTTAGCAATCTCCTTAAAGGGTTATGGAGAGGGAGATTACGCAATGATTATGGGATTTCCCGGTAGTACAAGTCGTTACCTAACTGTAGATGAGGTTAAAGATAGAATGTATTCGATAAATGAACCACGTATAGCTGTAAGAGAAGCAAGATTAGGCGTTTTAAAGGAGTTGATGGACGCAAGTGATAAGACTCGTATACAGTATGCTAATAAATATGCAGGATCTTCAAACTACTGGAAAAACTCTATAGGAATGAATAAAGCCATCATTGATAATGATGTGTTAGGTGCTAAAGCTGAGCAAGAAAAAAGATTTTCAAATTTTGCAAAAGAGGTAGGGAATAGAAGTTACGAAACAGTAGTAGGGGAGATTGCAGAGGTTATGAGCGAACTTTCGCCTCTAAATTATGAACGTACAGCTTTGTCTGAATCTTTTTTAGCAGGGATAGAGTACTTTGTGACTTACCGACCTTTCGATGAATTAATAGAAGCTTTGGAAAAAGGTAATAAGAAAAAAATAGAGAAACAGAAAACTAAAATTAAAGAGTTGTATGACAGAATCCATAACAAGGATTATGATCATGCTGTTGATAAAAAAGTTGCTCTAGCGCTTTTTCCTCTTTATGCAGAGCTAACAGAGGCTGATAAGCGTCCTGCTTTTTATCAGCTTATTGAAGAGCAATATAAAGGTGATTATGCTCAGTATATCGAAGACATGTATGAACGTACAATCATGTCGAATGAAGAGAACCTCAATAAATTTCTAGCAAATCCAACAGTTAAAGCAATAGAGGAGGATCTATCTCTTAATTATGCAAGAGGAGTTGTAGATAAATTTGTAGAGTTAAATGAGGTTATCCAACCTTTAACTAAGAAATTAGAGCTACTTCATAAGACCTACGTAAGAGGTTTAGCAGAGATGAAGCAACCCGAGCCATCTTATCCTGATGCAAACTTTACCATTCGCTTGACCTATGGAACAGTTAAATCTTATAGTCCAAGAGATGGAGTTCATTATGATTACTACACAACAACAAATGGGGTGTTAGAGAAAGATGATCCAACTACACGTGAATTTAATGTTCCAGAAAAGCTTCGTGAACTGCTAAAAGCTGGAGATTTTGGAAGATATGCTCTTCCCAATGGAGATATGCCTGTATGCTTTTTAACAACAAATGATATTACAGGAGGAAATTCGGGAAGCCCTGTTTTAAATGCAAATGGAGAACTTATTGGTTGTGCCTTTGATGGAAACTGGGAGTCTTTGAGTGGTGACATAAACTTTGATGATAACCTACAACGCTGTATAAACCTAGATGTGAGGTATGTTCTATTTATCTTAGATAAGCTAGGAGGTTGTGGTCACCTAATAGATGAGATGACGATTGTAGAATAATAGTTTTAACCCATAAAAGGCATGCAGAATTCTGCATGCCTTTTTATAAAGAAGTTAAAGATGAAAAAAATAGCAACAATTGCTCTTTTGTTCTTTTCAACCTTCGTTTATGCGGACGAAGGAATGTGGATGCTCACAGATTTGAGAGCACAGAATGAAGCAGCAATGATGGAATTAGGGTTAGAGATACCCATTGATCAGGTGTATAGTCCAGATGGGCTATCGTTAAAAGATGCAGTTGTACATTTTGGAAGAGGATGTACAGGAGAAGTAATCTCCAAAGAGGGCTTGGTGCTAACCAATCACCATTGTGGGTATGGAGCAATACAGCAATTAAGTAGTGTTAAGAACGACTATTTAACCGATGGCTTTTGGGCCATGTCGAGATCTGAAGAACTTCCATGCGATGGATTAACGATTACTTTTATAGATAAAATCTTAGATGTGACTTCTTTTGTGGAGGAACAATTAAGAAAAGACAAAGATCCAGATGGTACGAACTATTTATCACCTAAGTACCTGTCTACAGTAGCAGAAAGGTTTATTAAAAAAGAGAAAATTAAAAAACATGCTTATACAGAATTAGAGCTGAAACCTTTCTATGGAGGTAATCGCTATTATCTTTTTATAAAGACTGTATACAATGACATACGAATGGTTGGTGCCCCTCCCTCCTCAATTGGAAAGTTTGGAGCAGATTCAGACAACTGGATGTGGCCAAGGCACTGTGGTGACTTCTCTCTGTTTAGAATTTATGCAGATAAAGAGGGTAAACCAGCTCCTTATTCTCCACAAAACAAACCTTTAAAGGTGAAGAAACACTTAAAGATTAGTTTAGGGGGAATTAAAGAAAATGATTTCACATTCGTTATGGGATTCCCCGGACGTAACTGGCGATATATGATTTCGGATGAAGTGGAGGAGCGAATGGAAACGACTAACTTTATGCGTCATAGAATGCGAGATGTACGTTTGGATGTATTGGCACGTGAGATGGAGAAAGATCCAGCAGTTCGTATTCACTATGCGAGTAAGTATGCATCTTCTGCTAATTACTGGAAAAATGCTATAGGCATGAATGAAGGTCTTACCCGATTGGGAGTTTTAGATACAAAGAAAAAACAACAAGAGGAGCTTTTAGCTTGGGGGAAAGCAAAAGGAGATACTAGTTATCAAGATGCTTTCAATGAGATTCGTACAATTGTAGGTAAGAGACGTGATGCCATATATCACCAGCAAGCTATAATGGAAGGACTAGTTACGGCTCAAGATTTTATGAAAATACCACGCACCCGTGAATTAGAGAATGCGTTAAAAGCCAAAAAGAAGAAAAAAATAAAAAGAGCAGTTCAAAGGCTAGAAGATAAGGCCTATAAATATTTTGAATCAATTCCCTATCCAGAGGTCGAAAAGCAGGTAGGGGAAGCTATGTTAACTGCCTATAGAAAATATGTTGATCGCAAAGATCAAATAGAAGTGTGCACAATCATAGACGCAAAATACGATGGAAGTATCGAAGATTTTATAACCGATTGCTTTACAAATTCAATCTTTTCATCGAAAGCTAATTTTAAGAAATTTATTGATAAGCCTACGTTGGAAATATTAGAGAAAGATCCTATGGTTCTTTATTCGGAGTCAATAGTAGATGGAATAATAAAGACCAGTGAACTGATGGATGATGCCAATAAGAGTTATGCAAAAGCGCATAAAGTATGGGTAGAAGGAATGATGAACCTAAGAGCAGAAAAAGGAGAAGCAATCTATCCCGATGCAAACTCAACACTTCGCTTAACTTATGGAAAGGTACTATCCTACAAACCCTATGACGGAAATTAAGTATAACTACTATACAACC
>JASLCM010000096.1 GCA_030151845.1 Bacteroides sp. | reverse complement strand
TCATTTTCAGAGCTAACTTTATCTCCCGTGAATCTTGCCAAGTAAAAAGAACTCTGTATAAGTCCATAGTCTATCAGTTTATCGGGATTAACTGTTAATTTCACCTCCCCCTTCTTTCCTTTTTGAATAACCTTGGGGTTCATATCTGCTTGGATATAAGGGGGTAGATGCATTAGGATGGGTCTATAAGGACGATTCGTCAAGTTCACAACACTCAATACTGTTTCATATTTTTCATTTTTCTGAACATCCATAAACTCTATTTCATTTTTATCCAATAAAATATCACCTATGCGATAAGGGTGTGATTTAGAGAAATCACTAATCTCCTTTACTACCTCACCAATAAAATTAAGATAAACCAGTTCTGGATTTGAATTTGAATATATTCCTACACTTTTATCAAAATGCCCTAGTAGAGCTGCATCAAACTCTACATTCACAAAACCTTCTTCACCAGGGGCGATGGGTGTTCTTGTCCACGAAGCTGTAGTACAACCACAGGATGTACTAACATTAGTCAAAACCAGTGGCTCATCTCCAGTATTTGTAATTGCATATCTTATACTTACTGGAACTTTCCATTCAATCTGCCCTAAGTTTTGTGTTTGCACCCTACTTGTTAACTGAGCTTGTCCCCAGCTACTAATTGCACTTAGCAATAAAAAAATGGAAAAAATAAGTCTGTTCATGAATTCTTTTTTTGAATATAGAGACAAAAGTAAAATAATTCCTAGAATTGAGGGAGATAAATTCTACTTTACTTTTAAAAGGTGTGTATAACGCTATAAAAAAAGAAGAGGTCAAAAGACCTCTTCTTAAGTTATAAATATTACTTAATTGGGCTTTTTTCTAAGGCGGCAACTAAGAACTTATAAAATTTCTCAACTGTAGGAATATGTGCCCTTTCATCGGGTGAGTGTGGTGACCTTAACGTTGGTCCAAAAGAGATCATATCTAAATGAGGCATTACAGCACCTATGATTCCACATTCTAAACCAGCATGTATAACTTTTATCTCTGGTTTCACACCAAACTCTTCCTTATACACATCCATCATAGCATTTAATATGGGCGACTCCACATTGGGTTGCCAGCCTGAGTAAGAGCCTGATAACTCCACCTTCATTCCTGCCATAGAGAAGCAGGATAGTAAATTGGTTGCTAAAAACTCTTTCATGCTATCACTAGAGCTTCTTGCTAAGATTTGAACGGACACCTCACCTTTTCCTATCTTTACGATAGCTAAATTAGAAGAAGTTTCAACCGTATCTGGAACAGAAGGAATCATTCTTAAAACCCCATCGTGTGCTGCATAAATAGATGAGACTAAATTATCCTGAATTTCCTCAGGAACAATAAATTGAGGTTTATCTATCGTACTAGCTGATAACTTCAGTTGAGTTTCTATTAAACCAAATTCCTCTTTAAAGGTCTCTTCACAAACCTCTATAAATCCCATGAAGTCATCGATATTCTCTTTGGGGAAGGTCAATACCGTATGAGCTTCTCTTGGAATAGCATTACGCATATTCCCTCCATCCCAAGAAGAGAGTCTTCCTTCAAACGATAGAATGGCTTCTCTTACTACACGCACCATTAACTTATTAGCATTCGCTCTCCCTTGATTAATTTCCATCCCTGAGTGACCTCCACGAAGTCCTCCCAAATCTATACGAACGGCAACATCCTCTTGATCTACCTCTTCTTCTTTATACTGCATTGTAGCTGTTATATCAACACCACCTGCACATCCTATGTAAAGCTCACCTTCATCCTCTGAATCCAGATTTAAAAGAATTTCTCCCTGTAAGGTATCGGCTTGTAATCCAAATGCTCCCACCATACCGGTTTCTTCATCTGTCGTTATTAAAACCTCTAGAGGTCCATGTTTTAAGGTTTTATCCTCTAATACAGCCATTGCTGCAGCAACTCCTAGTCCATTATCTGCACCTAGCGTAGTCCCATTTGCTTTAAGCCACTCCCCATCAACAACAGTTTCTATAGGGTCTTTGGTAAAGTCGTGTACTTTATCATTATTCTTTTGAGGTACCATATCCATGTGACCTTGAAGAATAATGCCTTTTCGATTTTCCATTCCTGGGGTTGCAGGTTTACGAATAATAACATTCCCAATAGAGTCCACAAAAGATTCTAATCCAATGTTTTTTCCAAAATCAACTAAGAATTCTCTCACCTCTTCTACATGCCCAGATGGACGAGGTATTCTTGTTAAAGAGTAAAAATGCTTCCAAACATTTTGAGGCGACAAGGTGTGAATTGTTTTCATACGTATTTTTTTTTATTTATTATTGGTAGCGCAATTAGAGCGTAGATACCTAACAAAACTACTAAAAAGGTTTGTATTCCATGAACAATTAGTGCAAAAGTTCCACCATCTGCCTCTTTTACGCCATATAAAGTTAACATAGATATAATAGCAAAGTGCCATGGACCAGCTCCATTAGGTGTTGGTACAATAACTGCAAAAGTGCCTAAAACAAATAAAACTAAACCAGCAATAGGACCTAATGAGGATGTAAAGTTAAAGCAGTAAAAAGTTAAGTAAAAGTGCAAATAATAAGAGAGCCACATTAATAGGGTGTAAAAAAGAAACCACCCTTTTTGCTTCATTTGTAAGATGCTCTTGATTCCTGTTTTTAAGTTCTCTACAATCAACTTAAACCTCTTGACTTGTAGTAAAACTCGCCAAAAGATAAAAACTAGCAAGAGTAGAAGAACTATAAAAAGGGTTAGATAAACAGCAGATGTTAATGGAGGAAAATTCAAACCTGTAATGCCAAAGAAGCTAGAGAAGGTTTTAGCATTCAAAACAAAAGTCAGAACGGCAATAAACAGGATACTTCCTACATCTACTAAACGTTCAGAAACAACACTACCTAAGAGCTTAGAAAAAGATATTTTATCATACTTGTTTAGAACTGCACATCTAGAGACCTCACCAACTCTAGGTAAGAGTAAATTGGCTGCATAAGCCACAAAGATACTATTTACGCAGTTGCTTGTCCTGGGAGTAACACCCATTGGGGCTAACATTAATTTCCAGCGCCATCCTCTAACGATATGACTAAAAACACCAAAAAACAGAGACAGCATCATCCATTTCCACTCAATTCCCTGAGAAAGAACTAGGCTAATAGATTCAAAATCAAAATCTTTATATACCCAATATAAAGTTAAGGCTCCTATGGTTAAAGGGACAATAAGGTTAAGGGTGTTTTTAAGAAGTTTATTCATCTTTACTCTTAATTCTGCGGCGAAAAGATTACCTTTGTGAGCTACAAAAATAGTTATATTAGTTGACAAATGAGATTGGTTAAGCCCAAAAAGTTCTTAGGACAACACTTCCTAAAAGATTTAGATATCGCAAAAAGGATTGCTGATACAGTAGATGCAGCTCCCAATATTCCTATCCTTGAAGTAGGACCTGGCATGGGAGTGTTGACTCAGTTCTTACTCCAGAAAGAGCGAGAAATAAAGGTCGTCGATCTAGATTCTGAGTCTATTAGCTATCTTAAAAAAGCTTACCCTGAACTTGATGGGAATATTTTAGAAGCTGATTTTTTACAGCTAAATTTAGCTGATTTGTTTGACAATAATCCTTTTGTTCTTACTGGTAACTACCCTTATAATATTTCAAGCCAGATATTCTTTAAAATGTTAGATTTTAAAGAATATATTCCCTGTTGTACGGGCATGATACAAAAAGAGGTAGCCGAGCGTATAGCATCTAAACCTGGTAAGAAGGCTTATGGAATACTTAGTGTCCTACTACAAGCTTGGTATGATGTTGAGTACCTTTTCACTGTTGGTCCTGAGGTGTTTAATCCTCCTCCAAAAGTAAAGAGTGCAGTTCTTCGATTAACTAGAAACCAACGAAAGACTTTGCCTTGTGATGAAAAACTCTTTAAAACAGTTATTAAAACCACTTTTAATCAAAGAAGAAAAACCATTAGAAACTCTATTAAGCCAATTTTAGGTAAATCACACGAACTAAGTGAGGATTTACTCTTAACCAAACGACCTGAACAACTTAGTGTTGAGGAGTTTATCGAATTAACCAATAAGGTTGATGCTATTCGAAATAAAGAAAGTTAATAATGAGTAGTCTGCTGTGAAGTAAAGGCTACATAAAATGAGCATATTGTGGGCATAGAATACATAGACAAGATAGAGAGTCTCATTGAGAAGGAAGATACAAGCCAAGTAAAAGAGATCTTACAAACCCTCCACCCTGCCGATATTGCAGCCTTATGCAATGAATTAGACGCAGAGCAAGCTAAATTTCTGTATCAGCTACTTGACAATGAAGTGGCCGCCGATGTTTTGGTTGAAATGGATGAGGATGTTAGAAAAGAGTTCCTCGAAATTGTCCCCTCTGAAACAATAGCTAAGCGGTTTGTTGACTTTATGGATACAGACGATGCGGTTGACCTTATCCGAGATCTCGACGAAGAGAAACAAGAGGAAATTCTATCACATGTCCAAGACCTAGAACAAGCAGGTGATATTGTAGATCTTCTAAAATATGATGAGGATACAGCTGGCGGACTCATGGGGACTGAAATGGTTACAGTTAATGAAAACTGGAGCATGCCAGAGTGCCTCAAAGAGATGAGACAACAGGCTGAAGATCTTGATGAGATTTATTATGTTTATGTAGTTGATAATGATCAACGCCTTAGGGGAGTATTTCCTCTAAAAAAAGTAATCACCTCTCCATCTGTATCCAAGGTTAAACATGTCATGAAGAAAGACCCTATAGCAGTACGGGTTGACACACCTTTGGAGGAAGTTATTCAGATTATTGAAAAATATGACTTGGTTGCCCTCCCTGTTATCGATAGTATTGGGAGGCTTGTAGGCCGCATTACTGTTGATGACGTAATGGACGAAATCCGTGAACAATCAGAACGTGACTATCAG
>JASLCM010000086.1 GCA_030151845.1 Bacteroides sp. | reverse complement strand
ACTACGAGCCTAAACTATCGAGATGGGAATGGCAAAGAGCTCGTATTTTTCAAACAGTAGAAGATCTCTACACACAAAGCTATGTACTCCCCTTCTTAGTTCCCATGCTAGAAGCTGCTGGAGCCAATGTTCTCCTCCCTCGTGAGAGAGATACACAACTTCATGAGGTAATCGTAGACAATGACCCTGCCTACGAAAACAATGGCTCAATTTACATCGAACAAAACGGGAAAGAGAACTGGACAACAGGAGATGATTGTGGTTTTGCTGCAACAAAAAGATACTACACCGACAATGAGAACCCCTTTAAGCAAGGAAGCTTCAGGCAAGTAGCCTCTATTAAAAAGGGGACTCCTAGCTTGGCGGAGTGGATACCCTCTCTTCCCGAAGCTGGAGAGTATGCCCTATACGTATCGTACCAAACAGTAGAAAATAGTACCAACAATGCCATCTATACCGTACACCATCAAGGAAGAACCACAAAGTTCAGTGTAAACCAACAGATGGGTGGAGGAACATGGATCTACCTAGGCACCTTCTTCTTCGAAAAAGGGATGAACCCCAATACCAAGATAACCCTTTCCAACCAAACAGGTAAACGAGGAGAAGTTGTTACAGCCGATGCAATTAAAATTGGAGGAGGATATGGCAACATCGCTCGTACCGTATCCCAACAAGGAACCTCAACAAACACCAAAAGCTCCGAAAGTGAACAAGCACAAGAGAGCCAAAACGAATCGATCAGCTACCCTTACGAAACAAGTGGCTACCCTCGTTTTACAGAGGCAGCTCGCTACTGGTTGCAATGGGCCGGTATACCCGACAGCATCTACACCCCTAGCCAAGGAGTAAACGACTATACCGACGATTACCAATGCAGAGGTCGTTGGGTAAACTACCTCGCAGGTGGAACCCAAGCAAATCCCAATGAAAAAGGACTAAACATCCCCGTAGATTTAGCTTTTGCTTTCCACACCGATGCTGGAACAACCTTTAACGACTCCATCATTGGCACCTTAGCCATTTTCAGAACAGGCTCTTACGACGGAGTATATGCCAATGGAGTATCCCGATATGCAGCAAGAGAGTTGGCCGATTTAATACAATCACAATTGGTTAACGACATTCGCACCCTCTATCATCCCCAGTGGACAAGAAGAGGAATGTGGGACAAAGCCTATTCAGAGGCCTCCACTCCTAGAGTTCCCACCATGCTGTTGGAGCTACTCTCGCATCAAAACTTTGCAGATATGCGCTACGGATTAGATCCTCGCTTCCGTTTCACCGTGAGCAGAGCCATCTACAAAGGCATTCTAAAATACATCAGTTCTCAATACAACACCAACTATGTGGTACAACCTCTCCCTGTCGATGAATTTCGTGCAGAGCTAACCCCAGCAGGTAAAGTTCAATTGCAATGGAACGAGGTTATCGACCCACTAGAGCCTACAGCTGTCCCTACCCAATACATCGTTTACCAACGAATAGGAAACGGCAGTTTCGATCAAGGAACCCTGGTTTCCAATAAGAAGATCGAGTTAGATCTCCCTTCGGGAGTAGTGATGAGCTACAAAGTTACCGCTGTAAACCCAGGAGGAGAAAGTTTCCCCTCAGAGATACTATCGGTAGGAAAATCACTAACCCATGCCGAGCAAGTTCTTGTTGTCAATGGATTTACTCGCCTAAGTGCACCCGATGATTTCGATGCACAAGCCGACTCCATCGCTGGATTCCTAGATGATTTTGATCATGGGGTTCCCTACCTCAAAGACATTAGCTATATTGGCAAGATGAAAGAGTTCCGAAGAACAATTCCATGGATGGACGATGACTCTTCTGGTTTTGGAGATAGCTATGCCAATTACGAAACCGATGTGATAGCGGGAAATCAGTTCGACTATCCAGCTCTTCACGGAGAGGCCATACTAAAAGCGGGATACTCTTTTGCCTCTTGCAGCAAAAAAGCGGTAGAAGAGGGTAAAGTAGATCTAAACGCTTACCAAGCGGTAGACCTCATCTTAGGGAAAGAGAAACAAACCAAAATGGGCGAAGGTAAACATACCCCTCTTCAGTATAAAACATTCACCACCGCCCTACAAAAACAGATCTCGGCCTATACCGCACAAGGAGGGCATCTATTTGTATCAGGAGCCTACGTAGCCTCAGACATCTGCGACAACCCACTTGCACCCAAATGCAAAGAAGAAGAGAAGTTCTTAGCAGATGTACTTCACATCCAGTGGAGAGCCGATAGAGCAGCTACCCAAGGAAAACTAAAAGAGGTCTTCTCCCCTTACTTTAAAACAACAGCAACCTACCCCTTCAATCAGTCGTTCGATGCCAACTACTATCGTGTTGAATCGCCCGATGCCATTGAGCCTGCTCATAAAGGGGCATACACCACCATGCGCTATAGCGAAAACAACCTTAGTGCAGCTGTTGCCTACAAAGGAAAGAATCGCACCTACGTTTTAGGAGTTCCTTTTGAAACGATAACCAGCCGTGAGGCGCGAACTAGTTTAATGAACCAAGTATTAACCTTCTTTTTTCAAAAAGACTAAGAAAAACAACCATGATAAAAAAACTCTTTGTATCGTTTTTAGCACTACTTTGTTGGATCAGTCCCAGTTTCGCTCAGGACTTTACCTTTGCGTTATTTACAGACACCCACATCTCTAAAAACAACAACAAGCCAAGTGAAGACCTTCAGTTGGTAATTAACGATGCCAATCAAAATTCGGCCATCGAGTTTGTACTTGTTTCGGGCGACCTCTCCGAAGAGGGAGATTACACCTCGCTCACTATGGCCAAAAAACTACTGGATCAATTAAAAATGCCCTACCATGCCGTATTGGGTAACCACGAAACAAAGTGGACAGAGTCTGGCATGACCGATTTTGGAAAAATCTTTGGCAGTGAAACCTTTAAATTTAAACACAAAGGATTCCTCTTTTTAGGATTCAATACCGGTCCGCTACTCCGAATGGCCGATGGTCACGTTGTGCCTCAAGTCATCGATTGGTTAAAGAGTGAACTAGAAGCAGCAGGCAAAGATCAGCCCACCTTTTTAGTAACACACTATCCTCTAAAAGAGGGAGATGTAGACAATTGGTACGATGTAACAGATGCTGTTCGCCCCTATAACATTAAAGCCTTTCTTGGAGGGCATTACCACAGCAACCGCGCCTACCACTACGACGGAATTCCAGGATTTTTAAATCGGTCGACTATGGCCGATAAGACCAGAGAACCTGGGTATACCCTTTATGAAGTAAAAGGCGACTCTCTCTTCATCTCCGAAAAGGTGGTTGGAAAAGCACCTAAACAGTGGGCTTCTCTATCACTCA
>JASLCM010000074.1 GCA_030151845.1 Bacteroides sp. | reverse complement strand
ATATCGCTAATATCTGCGAAAGAGTAGGAGCTGATGTTAATATGGTACGTCATGGTATAGGTTCAGATACTAGAATCGGGAGAAAATTTCTTTACCCAGGTATTGGTTATGGTGGCTCTTGTTTTCCAAAGGATGTTAAGGCTCTTATTAAAACTGCAGCCGAGCATGGCTATGAGATGCAGGTATTGCAAGCTGTAGAAGAGGTAAATGCCAAGCAAAAACGTTTGTTGTTTGATAAATTATACAAGCACTATAAAGGGGATCTTGAGGGCAAAACAGTTGCTCTTTGGGGACTATCTTTTAAACCCGAAACTGATGATATGCGAGAAGCTCCTGCTATAGTTTTAATAGAAGCCTTACTAGAAGCTGGTTGTAAAGTGAGAGCTTATGATCCTGCAGCAATGGAGGTATGTAAAGGTATCTTTGAAGATAAAATATATTATGGTACAGATATCTACGATACAGCTTTAGAAGCTGATGCATTGATGTTGGTGACAGAATGGAAAGAATTTAGGTTGCCATCTTGGGCAGTTATTAAGAAAACAATGAAGTCACCTGTGGTATTAGATGGGCGTAATATCTACGAACGTGAAGATATGAACAGGTTAGGCTTCAGTTACTATTGTATAGGTAATTAAGAAAAAGTCGTTCTATATAGAAAGGGAAAAGTTAACATCAAATTTAGTTCTTTTCCCTTTTTTCATGAATTGATCGGAGAAATGTGTAACTTTGTTAGAAACAAAACGTATATGTTAAAACGGTTATCTATATTTTTAACCATTACATTCCTTTTTCTTTCTTGTGGCAATAGAGGGGAAGGAGATAAAAATACCTCTAAAAGCGATGAAGATAAGGTAGCTAAGGAGTTATTGCAAGGAATATGGTTAAATGAAGAGACAGAATTACCTTTGATGCGGGTTGAGGGGGATACGCTCTACTATGTAGATTCTCAAAACGCTCCAGTTTACTTTAAAGTGGTAAAAGATACGCTTTACACCTTTGGTGGAAGAACCAGTAAATACCCTATAGATAGACAAAGTGAGTATGAGTTCTGGTTTCACTCCTTATCAGATGCGAGTATTAAGTTGTTTAAATCGGAAAACCCTGATGACTCTCTCTCTTTTGGTGCACGTACTGTGGAGATAATACCTATTTATACAGAGGTTACAAGCAAGGATAGTATTATTTCTTATGACAATAGAAGCTTCAGAGGGTATGTTTATATCAATCCCTCACAAATGAAAGTTTATAAAACAAGCTATACTGCTGATGGTTTGAGTATGGATAATGTTTACTACGATAATGTAATTCATATTTGTGTCTATGAGGGGAAGAAATGCCACTATGCTAAAGATATCTACAAAAATGAGTTTGCTGAACTTCTTGATGACGAGTTCTTGGAACACGCAATTCTTTCCGATATGGATTTTGTAGGTGTAGACTCTACGGGTTTTCACTATATAGCAAACTTATGTATCCCAGAAAGTTCTGTCTGTAACTTAATAGAGCTAACTATTACAAAAGAGGGTTCTTTACAGTCTAAAGTGTTAAAATAGGATTAACTCCTTTTTCTATTTCGATATTTCTTATTTGTATTTCCTCTGTTGTTTTTATTTCTTCTATTTGAAGAGTGATTGCGCTTGCCTCTGGCTCCACTTTTTCTACCTCCCTCTTTTTGGGGGGTATAGGAAGGTCCTTCACCTACCTCTTCTGGAAGGGGTATTTTAAAAATCTCTTTTTCAAGGAAACTTTCTATTCTTGAAAACTCATATTGTTCTTTTTCACTAATAAAAGTGATTGCTACCCCATCATTGTTGGCCCGTGCTGTTCTACCAATTCGATGTACGTAGTCTTCACTGTCGTTGGGAACATCGTAGTTAATAACTAGTCGAATGTTATTAATATCTATTCCTCTGGAGAGGATGTCTGTTGCAACGAGAAGATTTATATGCTCAGCCTTAAACTCATAAATCATCTGTTCTCTAACTGTTTGATCCAAGTCTGAATGCATCTCTCCAACCTTTAGATTGAATCGTTTAAGTGCTCTTGCCACCTCTTTCACCTTAGCTTTTGAGGAGGCAAAGATAATGGCTTTCTCTGGAGCTTCTTTTTCAAAAAGTGATTGGATGATACCTAGCTTTTGATTTTCATAACATACATAGGCTGCCTGTAGGATATTTTCTGCAGGTTTAGAGATTGATAGTTTAATCTCTTCTGGATCTTTCAATAGTTTGTTAGCAAGCTGGTTGATTTTTTTAGGCATAGTTGCCGAAAACATGATGGTCTGCCTTTCGCTAGGCAGATGCTTGGCTATCTCCATAATATCATCAAAGAACCCCATATCAAGCATTCTATCAGCTTCATCTAAGATGAAGTAGTCGACCTTAGATAAATCTACATATCCTAAATTGAGGTGGGAGAGGAGTCGGCCTGGTGTTGCTATTACAATTTCAGCTCCTAGGATTAAACCTTTTTTTTGTTGTTCAAAAAGAACACCATCTCCTCCACCATAAACAGGTAGACTTGATATGGGTAAGAAATAGCTAAATCCTTGCATCTCTTGATCGATTTGCATAGCTAGTTCTCTGGTTGGAGACATTATCAAACAGTTTACTGAGTCTTTAGGGTGTTTGCCTTCAGAGAGCTTATTGATAATAGGAAGGAGAAAGGCTGCGGTTTTTCCTGTTCCAGTTTGTGCCACAGCAATTAAGTCTTTTCCAGATAGAATCTTAGGAATAGCTTGCTCCTGGATAGGAGTACATTCATCAAACCGCATGGCTTCTAGTGCCATAATCACCTCATCATTGAGCTCTAAATCAGTAAACTTCATATATAAAAATTATGCATACTCTAAAATTAAAAAATCATGCTATGTTTTTAGAGTAAAACGTAACATGCTTAACAGGCAAATGGTAAACCAGGTTTTTATAAGATACCTTTTTCGTCTAAATAGGAGTCTTTAAAACCTAAAAAATACAACACCCCATCTATGCCTATTGTATTGATGGATTGTTTAGCATTAGCAACAACTTTAGGTTTTGCGTGGAAGGCTATACCAAGCCCTGCAACTCCAAGCATGGGTAAGTCATTAGCGCCATCACCAACAGCAATTGTTTGAGCAATATCCACTTTTTCAACCTGTGCTATGAGGCGAAGTAACTCAGCTTTTCTTTTACCATCAACTACTTCTCCTAAATACCTTCCGGTGAGCTTGCCATCTTTAACTTCTAGCTCATTTGCATAAACATAGTCTATGCCAAACTTCTTTTGTAGATGTTCTCCAAAATAGGTAAAACCACCCGATAAAATAGCAATTTTATAGCCATACTTTTTAAGAACATACATGAGTCGGTCTACCCCCTCAGTAATCGGTAGGTTTTCCGCAATTTCTTTCATGACGGAGACATCAAGTCCTTTTAATAGGGCTACTCGTTCTCTGAAGCTCTCTGTAAAATCTATTTCGCCACGCATTGCTCTTTCTGTTATGGCTTTAACTTGATCACCCACACCAGCGCGCATGGCTAATTCATCGATGACCTCTGTTTTAATTAGAGTGGAGTCCATGTCGAAACAGATGAGTCTTCTCATTCTCCGGTACATATTGTCTAGTTGGAAGGAAAAATCCATTCCAAGTTCTTTTGATGCCTTCATTAGTTCAGCTTGCATAGCCTCTCTATCTTTAGGCGTTCCCCTAACAGAGAATTCTATGCATGAACGGATGTTTGCTTTGCTTTCATCCAAGGGAATTCTACCAGTAAGACGTTTAATAGCGTCGATATTCATTCCTTGTTCGTAAAGAATACGAGTGGCAGTGTGAATCTGTTTGGCAGTTAGTTTTCTGCCCAATAAAGTAAGAATGTATCTATTTTTTCCTTGTAAAGAGACCCAACGCTCATATTCATCAAACCCAATAGGGTGAAAACGAATAGTAACACCTAAAGAGGTTGCACTAAAAAGGAGCTCTTTCATCATATGTCCCGAGTTTTCGGTTTCAATTCTACAAAGAATTCCTAAAGATAAAGTATTGTGAATATCAGCTTGGCCAATATCTAGTATTGAGGCATCGTATTTGGCTAAAATAGCAGTAACCGAAGAGGTAAGTCCTGGTCTATCTTCTCCAGTTACTTGGATCAGAATGAGTTCCGAATTCATGGTTTCCATAAAGTGAAATGATTTTAAAACAATACAAAAGTAAAGAAAAATATGGTGAAATGTTCTAATAAAGCTGAAAAATAGCGATTCCTAAGCTATTTCACATTTAAAAGTTTGGATGTTTATTCTTTATTTACTTACCTTTGTCGCCGATTTCTGAAAAAAGAAAGTGTTGATAATCAGAGAGCTATGCTTCTGTGAACTCCTTTCTAAGCCAATTCTGGGTTGAAATCACTGCTTAGCAGACCCAGAGAGTACTAACTAAAACCGAATTACATGAAAAATGTAAAATGGATTTTTGTTGTATTACTTACAAGTTCCTTGACTTCTTTTATAAACAAAGACAAACCCACGAAAGGGTTAACAGTAGGCAGTAAAGCGCCTGACTTTACGATTGAAGTGAGTCCTGAAAAAATAGCTTCATCGTTTAAGTTATCAGACCTTCGTGGTAAGTATGTTTTAATCAACTTCTGGGCCAGTTATGACGCTCAATCAAGAATGGATAACGTTCTCTTTAGCAACGTGCTTCTTGATAAGTCTCTTCCAGTAGAGTTGGTTTCTATCTCTTTTGATGATTACTCTTCTATTTATGAAGAGACAATACGAAAAGATCAGATTATTGGAGACTATTGCTTTTTAGCAGGTAACCAAAGGATATCTGACTTGTTTAAAAAATATCAACTAAAAAGAGGACTTACAAACTTCTTGCTCGATGAACGAGGAGTTATTGTAGCTAAAAATCTTTCTGTTGATCAGCTCACAACCTACTTTTCACCTGTGAAACAGGCTGCTTAAAGTAGAATTGTGTTACGAGGCAATTAAAGTAGTATTGCTCTTGTAAAATAAAAGAGGAAAAATACAACAAATAGATCCACACCTAGTACCATTCGGTAAGAGGTGTGGATTTTTTTTGTCTTAAAGCTGTTGGTGAATAAGTTTAAGGAAGACCTAAAAAAGGTTGAATATTACTGTATCAAACCAAATTAATTCTATAAATTTGCAACGTAAACATTTATAATTCATGCATAGTAGTAGTCACTTTCTGATTCTTACTGCGAAAATATTCCAACTTTCGCATGACTACCTACTACAACCATACCTTATGCATAATAAGGTGTTTCTAAACAATACTAATCTAGAACATGGAAGAATTAAAACATGAGTGTGGCGTAGCCATGATTCGTCTACTAAAGCCTTTGGAGTATTACCAAAAGAAGTATGGAACTTGGATGTATGCGCTAAACAAGCTCTATCTATTGATGGAAAAACAACACAATAGGGGTCAAGAGGGAGCTGGTATTGCTTGCGTTAAACTTTCCACTAAACCTGGTGAAGAGTACATGTTTCGCGAGCGGGCGCTTGGATCAGATGCGATTACAGAGGTCTTTGGAGCAATCCATAAAAACTTTAATGGAGGGTTAACCGAGGAGCAGTTAGCAGATGTTGATTTTGTACGTGAGCGACTACCTTTTACTGGAGAAGTCTTTATGGGACACCTTCGTTATAGTACAAGTGGTCGTTCCGGTATAGAGTATGTACATCCTTTTATGAGAAGAAATAACTGGAGAGCCAAGACTCTAGCTATTTGTGGAAACTTTAACATGACCAATGTCGATGAGATATTTAATCGGATCACTGCAATTGGTCAGCATCCCAGAAATCAAGCAGATACATTTATTATGCTAGAACAGATGGGACACCGCTTAGATAGAGAGGTAGAGCGCGTATTCAATATGGCTGAGGCTGAAGGGCATACCGGTATGGATATAACGAATTACATAGAAGACCATCTCGATCTAAGTAATATGTTGAGAACCTCTGCTAAGGACTGGGATGGAGGATATGTAATATGTGGGTTGAATGGTAGTGGAGAGTCGTTTGTAGTAAGAGATCCTTGGGGAATACGTCCAGCTTTTTGGTACAAAGACGATGAAATCGTTGTAACAGCATCTGAGCGTCCGGTTATTCAGACCGCACTAAATGTTTCAGCAGATCAAGTTAAGGAGCTATTACCAGGACAGGCCTTACTAATACGTAAGAATGGTGAGGTACGCTTAAAACAAATAAGTAAGCCATTAGAGAAAAAAGCCTGTTCTTTTGAAAGAATTTATTTCTCTCGTGGAGGCGATCAATCCATTTACCAAGAACGAAAAGCCTTAGGAGAACAATTAGTTCCTAGAATCTTAAAATCGGTCGATAATGACATAGAACACACTGTCTTTTCTTTCATACCAAATACAGCTGAAGTTGCTTACTATGGTATGTTGCAGGGGCTTGATGTATACTTAAATAAATTAAAAGCAAAACAGATAGCAGATTTAGGTCATCAACCAACAGTTGAGGAACTGAAGACTATTTTAGCTCGAAGAATACGAAGTGAAAAGGTTGCCATTAAAGATATAAAATTAAGAACCTTTATTGCAGAGGGGAATAGCCGCAATGATTTAGCTGCTCACGTTTACGATATTACTTATGGAAGTTTAGAACCAGGGGTAGATAACTTAGTCATTATAGACGATAGTATTGTTCGAGGAACTACTTTAAAGCAGAGTATTTTGCGCATACTTGATCGGTTGGAACCTAAGAAAATTGTGATTGTATCTTCATCGCCACAGGTTCGTTACCCCGACTACTACGGTATAGATATGTCTACAATGAGTGATTTTATTGTGTTTAAGGCAGCCATAGCTTTATTGGAAGAGCGAAAACAGTCTTCTGTAATCCTTAAGGCCTATGAGGATGCAAAGCTGCAGCTAACCCTACCCAAAGAGAGTATGACCAATAGTGTAAAAGCTATTTACTCCTCTTTCACCGATGAAGAATTGTCTAAAAAAATGGTGGATCTTTTAATTACTAAAGAGTTAAAAGCGGAAGTAGAAATTGTGTATCAACCAATAGAGGGACTTCATAAAGCAATTCCAAACCATAAAGGAGATTGGTATTTTACTGGTGATTATCCAACCCCAGGAGGGGTAAAGTTGGTAAATAAAGCCTTTATAGATTATATCGAAAAGCGGTATTTACCGAGTAAAGAGAAATAGCATATAAAAAAGAGTTCGAATATTCGAACTCTTTTTTATATGCTA
>JASLCM010000032.1 GCA_030151845.1 Bacteroides sp. | reverse complement strand
ACTTCGTACTTTCCACGCTGGGGGTACAGCTTCTAATATTGCAGCTAATGCAACTATTAAAGCGAAGAACAAATCGAAGTTAGAGTTTGAAGAGCTTAGAACTGTAGATCATATCAATGAAGAGGGAGAAACAGCTAAAATCGTTGTTGGACGATTGGCTGAAGTTCGTTTTGTGGATGTAAATACAGGAATAGTTTTATCTACACACAACGTGCCTTATGGTGCTACTCTTTATGCTGGTGAAGGCGATGTGGTTGAGAAAGATACCTTAATTGCTAAATGGGATCCATTTAATGCGGTTATTGTAACTGAAGCTACAGGTAAGATCCAGTTTGAAGATTTAGTAGAGAACGTTACTTATAAAGTTGAAGCCGACGAAACAACAGGTTTGCGTGAACGAATTGTTACTGAAACTAAGGATAAGACTAAAATGCCTTCCGCTCATATTATTACCGAGTCTGGAGAGCTAATTAGAACTTATAACTTACCTGTAGGTGGACACATTGTTGTTGAAGAGGGTGATGCTGTTAAGGCTGGTGAAACCATTGTAAAAATACCTCGCGCTGTAGGTAAGGCGGGTGACATTACGGGTGGTCTTCCACGTGTTACAGAGTTGTTTGAGGCTAGAAATCCAAGCAATCCTGCCGTAGTTTCGGAAATCGACGGTGAAATTTCTATGGGAAGAATCAAACGTGGTAATCGTGAGATCATTGTAACTTCAAAAACTGGAGAGGTTAAGAAGTACATGGTTCCATTATCTAAGCAAATTCTTGTTCAAGAGAATGACTATGTAAGAGCCGGTACTCCCCTTTCTGATGGAGCTACAACGCCTGCTGATATTCTTGCAATTAAAGGGCCTACTGCTGTTCAAGAATACATTGTAAATGAGGTACAAGACGTTTATCGTCTGCAAGGTGTGAAGATTAATGACAAGCACTTTGAGATTATTGTACGCCAGATGATGCGTAAAGTTAAGATTGAAGAGTCTGGAGATACTAACTTCTTAGAGCAACAGATTGTAGATAAGATTGAATTTATGGAAGAAAACGATCGTATCTGGGGCAAAAAAGTGGTTGTGGATGCAGGTGATTCAGATAGCTTGAAGCCTGGACAAATTGTTACTGCTCGTAAGCTACGTGATGAAAACAGTAAATTGAAGCGTAAAGACCTAAAACTAATTGTGGTTCGTGATGCAGTTCCTGCAACATCGACTCAGATTTTACAAGGAATTACGCGTGCTGCACTTCAAACAAAGAGCTTTATGTCTGCTGCTTCGTTCCAAGAAACTACTAAAGTTCTGAATGAAGCTGCTATTAACGGTAAGGTTGATAAGCTTGAGGGAATGAAAGAGAATGTGATTTGTGGTCACTTGATTCCTGCAGGTACTGGACAACGTGAGTTTGAAAAGATTATCGTTGGATCAAAAGAAGAGTACGAAAGAATAATGGCCAATAAAAAGACTGTTATAGACTACAATGAAGTAGAGTAAGAGTTTTAAATATAATTAAAAGGTTGATTCAATTGAATCAACCTTTTTTTATTAGTTTAATTTTATAAATTATAAAAACATACGTACAAAGATTTATCTTTGCATTAAAATAGAACATTATGGTTACTCAAGAACAAATAAAAGACGTTGTAGAGCGCACTGATGCGCTGAGGAGGTATCTTTGACATCGATAGCAAACAAGTTCAACTCGAAGAGGAGAGATTAAGAACACAGGATCCTAATTTCTGGAGTGAGCCTAAACAGGCAGAGAAGCAAATGAAGCTTGTTAAGGGACTTGAGAAATGGATACGTGATTACGAAAATTCAAAAATTTTAAGTGATGAACTTGTAGTGGCTTATGATTTCTTTAAAGAGGAGCTTATCTCTGAAGAAGAGCTTGATTTGGCTTATAGTAACTCTCTTACTGCTGTTGAAGAGTTAGAGCTGAAAAATATGCTTAGAGGAGAGGCAGATGAACTGGGCTGTATCTTGAAGATAAATTCTGGTGCTGGGGGGACAGAGAGTCAAGATTGGGCTTCAATGCTTATGCGTATGTATCTTCGTTGGATAGAAAAGAGTGGTTATAAATCGACTATATCTACCATTCAAGATGGTGATGAAGCAGGAATTAAAACCTGCACCATTCAAGTAGAGGGAGAGTATGCTTATGGTTATTTAAAGGGGGAGAATGGGGTTCACCGTTTAGTACGAGTTTCACCCTTTAATGCACAGGGAAAACGGATGACCTCTTTTGCATCTGTTTTTGTTACTCCATTAGTAGATGAAAGTATTGAAATCCATGTAGACCCTGCTGCTATCTCTTGGGATTTATTTAGATCTGGTGGTGCAGGTGGGCAGAATGTAAACAAGGTAGAAACAGGAGTGAGATTGAGGTATCAATACACTGATCCTGAAACCGGTGAGCAAGAGGAGCTTTTAGTTGAAAACACAGAAAGTCGTTCTCAATTAGATAACAGAGAAAATGCGATGAAACTACTACGCTCTATGCTCTATGAAAAGGAGCTGCAAAAGCGTTTGGCGCATCAACATAAAATAGAGGCAGGTAAGAAAAAAATTGAGTGGGGCTCTCAAATAAGAAGCTATGTTTTTGATGATAGAAGAATCAAAGATCATAGAACGAATCACCAATCTTCTAATGTGGGTGATGTTATGGATGGAGAGATAGATGCATTTATCAAGGCCTATTTGATGGAGTTTGGCGCTGAGTAGGTATTAATTGTGTAAGAAAGAGTGGTGGTTTAAGGTTATATCTAAACTTTTTAGTAAATTGATTACATAACCTTAAAACTACTGATATGAGTAAGAATAGAAAGAATAAGATTACCAAGAGAGAGGAAGAACAAGCGAAAAGAGTGATGAAAATTCTCTTTGCTTCATTGATAATTTTTGGTTTACTTTTATTGATAGGTTTCTCCCTCTTTTAATTGTTGGGGTATAAAGGGAGTTTTGGCTCCCTTTTTTTATAAATGGATATGAGAGAGATTGAGAGAAAGTTTTTGGTAGCTGGAGATTTTAAGTCTGTAGCCTATGCTGTAAAATACATCCGACAAGGCTATATTTGTAGTGCTAAAAATACGGTAAGAGTACGTATATTAGGTGACAAAGGCTTTATAACAATTAAAGGTCCTTCAACAGGAGATGGATTAAGTCGGTTCGAATGGGAAAAGGAGATACCTCTGGCTGAGGCCAAGGAGCTTTTCCATCTCTGCAGTGGAGAAATAGAGAAGAATAGATACTATATTCGGTCTGGTAAGCATACAGTAGAAGTTGATGAGTTTATGGGTGAGAATAAAGGCTTGATAGTGGCTGAAATAGAGCTGGAAAGTGAGTCTGAAGATTACATAAAGCCATCCTTCCTTTCCGTGGAGGTGACAGGACAAAATAAATATTATAACTCAGAGTTAACAAAGAGGCCTTTTAAAGATTGGTGAAAACTATTATTGTATTGAAAAATGGAAAACTTATATGATTACCTTCCAAAAGAGTTGATAAGCTTTATCTTAGTAACTCTTTTTTCTTTATTAATTGGACTTTCTCAACGTAAAATTAGTTTAAGAAGGGAAGGTGAGATTACTCTTTTTGGAACAGATAGAACGTTTACATTTATAGGAATATTAGGTTACCTTCTTTATATTCTTGAACCTGTTCACATGACTCTTTTTATGGGAGGCGGACTTATTTTAGGGGCTCTTTTAGCACTAAACTACTATGTAAAACAGTCACAGTTTCATGTGTTTGGGGTGACTACTATAATTATAGCTTTAATCACCTATTGCATAGCACCAATTGTGATTACTCAACCTTCCTGGTTCTACATCATGATTATTGTAGTGGTTCTCTTGTTGACAGAGCTTAAGAGTACTTTTACAGAGATAGCGCAACGCATGAAGAATGATGAGATGGTTACGTTGGCTAAGTTCTTAGCGATTAGTGGTATCATCTTACCTATGCTTCCCGATGAGCACATCATTCCAGGCATCAACTTAACACCCTACTCCATATGGTTAGCTACTGTTGTTGTTTCTGGAATATCTTACTTGTCTTATCTTTTAAAACGCTATGTATTTAGAGAATCGGGTGTTCTTGTTTCTGGGATACTGGGGGGATTGTACAGCAGTACAGCAACTATTTCTGTGCTTGCTCGTAAAAGTAGAAGTGCAACCTCTATGCAGATTCCAGAATATGTAGCTGCAATGTTGTTGGCTGTTAGCATGATGTTTCTACGATTTTTGATCTTGATACTTATTTTTAGTCGAGACGTTTTTAATGCAATTTACCCTTATCTATTAGGTATGGCGGTTGTCTCTGCTGGAGTTGCTTGGTACATTAAGAATAAACATGATCAAAAGGTAGGACGTTTATCGAGTGAAGAGGAAGAGGAGGATAGTAGCAACCCTCTAGAGTTTAAAGTTGCCTTAATCTTTGCTACACTCTTTGTGATCTTTACAGTTATAACTCACTACACCTTAATTTATGCAGGTACGGGCGGACTAAATCTCCTTTCGGTCATTTCTGGACTGAGTGACATCACCCCTTTTATCTTGAACTTGCTTCAAGGTACTGGAAACATAGAGACCAGTGTGGTAACC
>JASLCM010000021.1 GCA_030151845.1 Bacteroides sp. | reverse complement strand
GGGGTTACCTATAACTCCAACCTAATGATAGAGACCCCTCTATTAAAGCCAGAAATGCAAAATGCCTACGGACAAGGAACCGCTGGAGAGTTTCATGAAAACAGTAACTTTAGCTGGGGTCCCAAAATGGAGGGACAAGAAATTACGGATTGGACCGGGCAGAAACGTCCTTTTTCTGCAGCAGATAACGACATTTTTGACTACCTAAGAAATGGTGTAAGTACAA
This sequence comes from Bacteroides sp., assembly GCA_030151845.1. Classification (GTDB taxonomy): domain Bacteria; phylum Bacteroidota; class Bacteroidia; order Bacteroidales; family Bacteroidaceae; genus Bacteroides_E. The sequence goes on along the minus strand of JASLCM010000021.1, from coordinate 3,654 downwards.
CCAACACCATTGGAGTCTCCTCTTCTACCGAAAAGTATAATTTCAGAGGAACCCTCTCCTATCAAAATATAAATGGAGTTATTCCAACCAATAGTCAGAATAAATACGTTTTAAACCTTAGAACATTAGTCAACCTAAACTCTAAATTAAAGCTAGATACAAAGATAAACTATATCAAGCAGAAAGAGCACAACCTTCCTAATCTCACCGGACACCCAGAGAGTCCGATGGCAAACTACCTCATGATGCCTCGAAGCGTCCATTATAGTGATTTAAAAGGAGGGGTAGATGAGAATGGAAATGTAAAAAGGTGGACTACCGATGAAGCAAACTATGTGCTAAACCCCTATTATGGCAATCTTTTTAACCAAAGAAATAACAAAAGAGATCGTTTTATAGGGTTCATTTCGCTCGATTATACACCAACCAACTGGCTTACCATTAAACTACGTCATGGAGAAGATATGTACTGGTCGGCCTACGATTGGAGGCACTCTTCGGGAACCCCTTACGGTAAGTTTAGCAACCAAGGTGACTACGGAAAAGGAACCAATGATTTTAGAGAGAGAAACACAGACTTTTTATTCATTGCCTCTCAAAACAATGTAGCCGATTCAAAGTTCTCTGGCAGTATTAGTTTTGGTGGAAATATGATGTATCGGGAACATAACTACTATGGCATGACTAGCGGACTTCTAGCCATTCCCGATTTCTTTGCAATCTCAAATGGTGAAACTCCTTTCCCTACCAATAGCTTAAACAAAAAGAAAATAAACTCACTCTATGGTCTCGCTCAGTTTAGCTATGACAACTGGGCTTTCTTAGATATTACAGGTAGAAACGACTGGTCTTCGACACTTAGTAAGTCCAACCGTTCATTTTTCTACCCGTCCGTTGGTTTAGGTTGGGTTGTAACCGATATGCTACACTCATTCGATGTAAACCTTCCCTCTGCACTTAATTTTGGTAAACTTAGAGCCTCTTATGCAGAGGTGGGAAACGATACCAACCCCTATACCCTCTTGTCGACCTACCGAATCACAACCATTTCAGAAGGGATAAAAGGGGCAGAACCTTCTAGTCAGTTTCCACTGTATGACCTAAAACCAGAGAAAATTAAATCGTACGAATTGGGATTTGATCTACGCTTTTTTATGAATCGCCTAGGTATCGACTTTACTTGGTATAAAAAAGAGGCAACAAACCAGATTCTCTCTCTTCCTGTATCCAGTACAACTGGAAAAATGAGTAGAAGAATTAATGCTGGTTCTATCGAAAACAAAGGGGTAGAGTTGGTAATAACAGGTAAACCCATTGTAACCAAAGATTTCTCTTGGGATGTAATGATGAACTTTACCAAAAACAGGAACAAAATAAAAGAGCTCCATCCCGAACTGGATAAATTCCAGCTCATGTCTACCGATTTTGCTAAAATATACGCCGTAGAGCAGGGAGTATATGGCGATATCTACGGTAAGCGATTTAAAAGAGATGACCAAGACCAGGTGTTAGTAGACGATGAAGGTTTACCTATCGTAGACGATGAGTTTGTACAGATCGGTAATAGTACTCCCAAGTGGCAAGGCAGTTTAATGAACACCTTCAATTATAAAAATTTCAGTTTCAGCTTCATGCTAGATATGCAGTACGGCGGAGACATCTATGTAAACTCACTCTCCAGAGGAGCTCTCTATGGAACGACCAAGCAAACTTTAGCCGGAAGAGATGATTTCTACGCAGGCAAAGGTGGTATCGTTGTTGATGGAGTAACAGCCAATGGAGAAAAAAACACAAAAGCTGTAAACCCACAAGCCTACTGGAACAGAGCCTACCGAGCAAGTGACCATTTTCTATACGACGCAACTAATCTTCGTCTTAGAGAGATCATCTTAGGCTATACCCTACCTAAAAAATACCTAGACAAAACACCTTTCACAAACCTCAAGTTGAGCTTTGTTGGAAGAAACCTTTGGTTAATAAAGAACAACGTAAAGGGTGGATTTGACCCAGAGTCCTCCTTCTCAACAGGAAATGCACAAGGAATAGAGTACGCCTCTCTCCCATCCATGAGAAGTTTTGGCTTCAACTTAAACCTTGCCTTTTAAATTAACCCATTAATTAAAAATGAAAAAGATGAAATCAATTATAAAAACATACCTTCTACCCGCTCTATTTATAGGCGCCATGACCAGCTCCTGTAGCGGTTTTGAAGATTTAAATATCAATCCAACAAACCCCTCTCCGGAGACAGTAGACCCAACTTTTCTCTTAACCCCAGTACTTATAAAAAGCACCTTAGATGCAGATAGTTATCAGCGCATTCACAACCTGTATGCAGATACTTTTTGCCAATACTTTGCAAACGACAAGTACTCATCCAACAACTGTGTTCCCGTAGAGGCCTGGACACAACGATATTGGGAACTCCACTGGCAATGGATCGATGCATTAAACGAATTAATACGAAACGCAGAAAACAGCCCTAACCATCAAAATGTAGTTCAGATAGCCCGTATTTGGAAAGCTTGGCAAAACAGCAGAGCTACAGACCTTTGGGGAGACATTCCCTATTTCGAAGCAGCAAATGGAAGCGGTTTAGCAGCAGCCTATGACACACAAGAGGCCATCTATGACGATCTTTTAAAAGAGTTAGCCGATGCTTCCAGTAAACTAGACCCTAATGCAGCCAACCCAACCAAAGTAGAACTAGCTAAAGCCGATATCGTTTTTAAAGGCAACATCAATCGCTGGAAACAATTTGCCAATAGCTTACGCCTACGCTTAGCCATCCGATTGACTGAAGTTGCTCCAGAACGTGCTAAAAAAGAAGCCGAAGCAGCAGCTAAGGCAGAAGGAGGCTTACTCTCCAGCAACAAAGACAATGTAGTAATGCCTCGCCATAAGAACTATATTTTCGACACACGTTACTACTACGGACCCGCTCACCTATTTAATGGCAAGCGAATGACCATGAGTAAATCGATGGAGAAGCTGCTTACCAACCTTGGTGGTGTAGCCTTCCCAAAGAAACCCAACTACAAAGATGTGCCCGAACATGTAGATCCACGTGGTCCTAAATACTTCAATGTTACGAACCAATACAATGGAGCAGCCGAAGAGTTTAGAGGCAGATGGAAAGGTGTACCTTCTGGACTAGCGGTAACCGATAGAGACAAACCCGAAAATCAGCGAACCAACAATTCTCGAATTGGTGTCTTCTTTATAGGTAATACCAAAGAGACCGATGTTCCCTTTAGTGTACACTATGATCGAGACATGATTTTAATGAACTATGCAGAAGTATGCTTCCTACAAGCCGAAGCTGCCGCCAGAGGATGGAACATGGGTAAAACCGCAGAGTCTCTCTACAATGAAGGAATCCGTGCCTCAATGGAATATATGGAGATCGATAAAACCATTGTCGATCAATACCTAACATCGACCGATAAAAACAACTATGGAACCAGCGTAAAGTTTAGTGATGTAGCGGGTGAGCACAATACCCCTCTCGAAAAAATCATTACACAAAAGTATATCGCTAACTATCCCGATAACGGATGGGAGGCTTGGAATGACTACCGCAGACTCCATATGCCTTATCTAGACCCCTTTGTTGCTCCTGAAACAGGCTATGTCATAGAGGCAGGAGCACAC
>JASLCM010000014.1 GCA_030151845.1 Bacteroides sp. | reverse complement strand
TTTTATTAAATAACGTAATGAATCGTAACGCCCTGTTAAGATGAGTGTTTTATTCTCAGTTGGCCTTACAGTTACCTCTATCTTTTTTACTTTAAAAAGTGTTTTGAGTAGAGGTTTAAAACAGTACGTTATTTAATGGTGTTGCAAGATACTAATTTTTTTAAAGGCTTTCTCTTTTTAAATATAAGAGTTATAAAATAGAGGGAAAACGCATTAGAATTATATTTTGCTTTTTATTTCATAAAATAGGGCTATATTTAGCTGAATATAACCGATTTAATACCATGAAAAAGATTTTTACAATTTGCTTAGTCTTAGCAGGTGTTGTTGCTTGCCAATCTAACGCAAATAAGAAGGAGGAGAAAAGTGCGGCTCCTAAAAACAATGCACTGAGTCAAGAAGTATTTCATCCAGAGGCAGAAGGTTATGAAGTGGTTTGGGAGGATCATTTTGAGGGAACCGATTTGGATAAAACGAAATGGCAACATCGTGGGGTTGGACCTCGAAGAATTGGTTTTAACGACTCCTCTATGGTTAAAGTGAAAGATGGATATCTGCATTTGAGCTATGATATTCAAGGAGATAGTGTGCTAGGTTGTGCCATAGGAACAGGAAACACCTATTTAACCACCTATGGTTATTTTGAGTGTAGAGCAAAACTTCAAAGTAGCAATGGCCCATGGGCAGCTTTCTGGATGCAATCTCCTCAAGTTTCGAAAGGAGAAGATCCTGCAAAATTTGGTGCCGAGATAGATATCTTTGAGTACTTTAAAGGGCTAGGTGCCGATACGCTTACCCATTGCGTGCATTGGGCATATGGTCCAAACATGAAATCGCATCCAAGGATGGATAGTTACTTAGAGGGCTTATCGGAAGGGTTTCACACCTTTGCTTTGGAGTGGACACCTGAAAAATATGCCTTCTACATTGATGGACTCAAATTTCATGAAACTTCAGAAGGGTTATCTCACATCGATCAATATATGATTCTGAGCATGGAGTTTCCTGCTAAGTTGGAAGGGCTAAAACAGGCTTATGCCCCAGATACTTTTTTGGTTGACTATGTGAAGGTATATAAAAAGAAGTAATAGGTTTAGCTTGATAAGCTGAGAGCGTGCTAATTAGCACGCTCTTTTTTTTATACATCTGTGTACTTTGATTTCACAAAGAATGAAAAAGTAATAAATGAAACGAATATTCATGTAATAATTTTACAATCAGTAAATTGAATGCTACTTTTGTTTGGATATCAAGTAAACCATTTTATAAGTAAGCTCTATCGAATCACTATTTACTAACATTTATCTGTGAGGTTGGTTCTGCTTATAAAAGTTTGACTATGTTAAAATACAATTTTGAGGTTTTAGAACAGGAATGTAAAAACTGCGATTTTTTTGTGGAGGGAGATAATTTTGGATTTAGAGTTTATCACTTTGAGAAAGGGAGTAGAGCTACTACAAAAGGCTTTAGTGCAAACTACATATTATTTGTTTTAGATGGCTGCGTTAAGATAACTTATGAGGAGATAACACCTGCCATTTTTAAATCTGGTTTTATGGGGCTGCTTCCTTATGGGAGAGAGGTGGCAATGGATGTGTTGGAAAACTCTAAATTTGTTGTAATGAAATTTGATGCTTTTGTTACAACTTGTAGGCAGCTCAATGAGGAAGACTATAGCTCTTATTTGAAGAGTAACCCAGAGGGGTTATCTCTCTTAGAAATAAAAGAACCCTTACAACTTTTTCTAGAGCTCTTTTTAGATTTAATCGATAGAGGGCTAGATTGCATACATCTACACGATAACAAACGCAAGGAGTTCTTCTTTATTCTGCGAGCTTACTATAGCAAAGAAGAGATTGCTCAATTTTTATACCCCATACTAAGTAGTGAATTTCAGTTTAAAGATTTTGTTTTCAAAAACTACAAAAAGGTGAATAATGTAAATGAGCTTATTGAACTTTCTGAGCTGAGCAGAGCTGCATTTTATAGTCGATTTAAAAAAGAGTTCGGCATAACAGCAAAGCAGTGGATGCAGCAAAAGAAGTCTGAAGCTATTCGTTTGCGTTTATCAACTCCAGGGGCATCTATTAAAGAGGTTATGTATGATTTTGACTTTAACTCCCCTTCGGAGTTTACTCGATTTTGTAAGGCTTATCTAGGTGATACACCCTCTAGTTTAGTAGCCAAAAATGAGTAGTTCAAATGTATAAATAGATTTTATCACTTGGTGTATGAAATTTAGGGTATGTATACATACCCTTTTTTTATACAATACAAATTGTAAATAAAATGACACAAATTGTAAAAGCAAAATATAAACTATGACTGTATATTTGCACCCGAATCAAAAGGCCTAAAGATTCATATCGAAAATAATAATTTAAAATCTAATACATTAACACTGCCGTTAGCGCTTTTAATAAGCGTTACATTTTGAAAAAAATGACGGTATGTTAATGTTTTTTTTATGTCTTTGAATAAAGTAAAACCTTCACAAAAATAGATGGAGGCAAGACAAACAATTAGAATTATTAATTAACAGACTAAGATTGATTATGAATTTACTTAAAAAAGGTGCATTACTAGCACTAGTACTTGTAACTTTATTTGCATGCTCAAATGATGCAACAGAGAATCTTCCAGCAGTAGAAAAAGGAGCAGGAGATACTTATGCAACAATTTCACTTCAAATGGCTAAAGCAACAACAAGAGCTAAAATGGATGAAACATGGGGTGGACGTGATGCTATTGAGACGATAGATGTTTTTTTGGTTAATAACGCTACAAATCATGTGGACCATGAATCCTTTACAAAAGATGCGTTTAACCAAGTAAACGATAAAGGGCTTATTACACCTAATAAAGCGATTAAAGCCACAGCGGGTGAAAAGATTAAAGCTTATGTTGTTGTAAATGGCGCCCATGTAGCATCTCTTTTAAAAGCAGTAAATGCCTCAGAATTTGCCTCGAAATTTACAGAAGAGGTAAAAGAAGAGACTACAGCTTTAGCTAAGTCATCCAACAAGAAAGATGTTGTTTTGATGACAAACGCTGTAAAACCTGAAGATATAACCATTGAAAAAAATGTTTCAGAGATAAAAGCTATTTCAGGATTGAGCAATCGTATAGATGTTAAGGTTCAACGTGTTGTTGCTAGAGCCCTTGTTACAGCGTCTTCTTCTCTTGAAAAAACAATAGAAATTAAGAATGCCCAAGGTGAAAAGGTAAACAGTGTAACCATAACAAAGATGGAGTATGCAGTAGGCCAAGGTAACACAGCTCTTTATCTGCTTCAGCATGAGGGTTTGAATACTCCTTTCTACAGCTATCTACCACAAGGAGATAAAAGTGAGAACTATACAGGTATCGTTGGAGAGTTTACAAAACTAGAATCAATTGCAGAGAGTAGTGCATCAAATGTGAAAAAGGCATTAATGGAAGAGGAGTATGCACATTTTGCTTTGCCTGTAACTCACGCTAAAGAGAACTATCGCAAAGGAAATACAACTTATATTGAGGTCCGTGCAACTTTCACTCCAGAAAATAGCACACTAGCTGATGGTGCAGTATATAAGGAAGGAGAAGATATTTTCTTCGGATTAGAAGATCAAAAGTTCTATAGTACACGAGAAGCTGCAGAAAGCATGGGGCAAGGTGAAGGAAAGATTTTACAAAAAACCATAGGCTACAAAAAGGGAGTCATGAAATACATCATTTGGTTAAACCCAGAAAAGGAAGATGCCAAAGTTGTATCCTCTCCAACCCACAGAAACCAAGTATATCATGCACATATTACTGGTTTTAATGAGATGGGATTACCTACTAACCCTCTTGATCCAAAGGATGAAGAAGATCCAAAAGATCCTACAAGTCCCATTGATCCAACCGATAAGTTAGAGGCTGAAAATACGTACTTATCTGTTGCTATAGAAGTTATCGACTGGGGATTGAACTCCTACGATCTTCAACTAGGGAATAATTATTAAAATTAATGAGATAGATAGAGGAAACTTCCTCTATCTATCAATAAAAGAAAGACAATGAAAAAAGTTAGATGGGGAGTTTTTCTCTCTCTCTTTATTGGTTTCTTTTTTCTTTCTTGCAACACAATTTTTGACGATTTAAGTGAGTGTCCACAAGGAGTAAGGCTTACTTTCTATCATAAAAACCCCTGTTGTACAGAGGTTACTCCACTCTATCATTTGAAAGATTTAAATCTTCTCTGCTTTGATGCTGAAGGAGTTTTAGTAGAAGAGTACTATTACCCAGCATACAGTTGGAAAGAGGGAGAAGGCTTGCAACTTCCACTATTACCAGGAGTCTATAGTTTCATAGCTTGGTCTGGAGTTGATGAGCAGTTTAAAAAAAATCAGATACAAGCTGGAGTGACAAAGAAAAGTGACCTACTTTTTCAGTTAAAGAGTAATGGAGAAGCCTATACAAGCTTGGCCTATAGTTTTCTATGGATGGGAGGTAGCTCTCCAGTACAAGTAGCATCCGACAAAGAGCAAGGTTCAATTTTTAAGGAGGCTC
>JASLCM010000010.1 GCA_030151845.1 Bacteroides sp. | reverse complement strand
GGCTCGAACCCAGGACCCCAACATTAAAAGTGTTGTGCTCTACCTACTGAGCTAACGAATCAAACCTGTTTTACTTCTGTTAAGCGGGTGCAAATATAGGCGCCTTTTTATTAAGAACCAAATATGAAGTAGTGTTTTTTTTATTTATTTTTTCTCGCTTTTCTTTACCTCTTGATTTTCAATGCGTTTAATTATTTTTTCTTTATTGATGACAAAACGCCTGTAATAGGAAAGTAGTAGAGTTGTTAGCGGAATGGCAATAATCATTCCAAGTAATCCCATCAGTGACCCCCATATAGAAAGGGAGAGGAGAAGTATAGCAGGATTAAGACCTGTTATTTTTCCCATAATTTTAGGAACAAGAAATCCATCTTGAATGATTTGAACAACGACGAAAACAGTCAAGGCTGCAAGTAGGATGTACCAAAAATTTCCACCCGTATCTGCTGCCTTTAAGATGGCTAGGAGTATTGTGGGTAAAAATCCAACAATCTGCAAATAGGGTACAAGGTTTAATACCCCGATAAACATACCTAGCCCTATAGCTAAGGGGAAGTCTATGATAAGAAACCCTATGCTGAAGAGTATACCAACACAAAATGCTACTAAGGTTTGCCCTCTAAAATAGCGATTCATGCCCTCTTGAATGTCGTTAGCTAATCCTTTGGCAAAAGGGTGATATCTTTCGGGAAGAAGGAAAACCCATCCTTCGGCTATTGCTTCATAGTCGAGGAGAATAAAAACAACATATAAGAAGATGATAAAGATGGTAAAGAGACTAAAAATAAGATTTATAGACTCAGATAAAATAAGCCACAATTTGGGAAGTGTCTCTTTTAGTGTGTTTAGAATATTCTCTTCATCAATTATGTGGTAAATTTTCTGAATATCTATGTTCTCATTGATATACTGGGAGAGAAGTTGAGGAATATGCGCTCCCTCTCTAACGCCATTGCTGAGGTAGTAGAGTAGTAAGTCTTTTACTCGCCCAACTTCAGAAATCATAGGTGGGATTAGCAGTCTAAAGAAAAGAACACCAATACCCAATAATAAAATAACTGTACAGAAGATAGAGATAACCCTATTTTTGAATCTTAGTTTATATTGAAAAAACTTAACAAGAGGATAGATCATGTAGGCGATTAACCAGGCAATGAAGAATGGCAGAAGTACTCCACTCAATCGTTTAATTAACATTAGAGCTCCTACAATAATTGCAGCTACAATAGCTCCCCTTATAAATCGATCAAAAGTAATTTTTCTTCTTCCATTCATATGTTCAAAATTAGTAGATTATTCTATTTGTTTGGTAGCCTTTAAATAGCAAGACCTACAGAGTGGTTCATACTCTTCGGTCTCTCCAAGTAGGACCTGCTTCTTACAATTTACTGTTCGATGAGAGAAAAGTGCTAATTCTCCGCACTTTATACAGATGGCATGAACTTTTGATACCTCGTCGGCAATAGCACAAAGTCCGGGTATAGGACCAAAAGGAGTTCCTTTAAAGTCCATATCCAGCCCAGCAATAATTACTCTAATCCCTCGATTAGCAAGCTCGTTAACTGCAGGTATTAGTCCATTATCAAAAAACTGAGCTTCATCAATACCCACAACATCTATATCTTGAATAAATTGTTCTATTTTGCTTGATGAATTTACAGGAACTGAATCCAGCTCATTGCTATCGTGTGAAACCACACTTTTAGAGGAGTATCTTGTATCTACCGAAGGTTTAAATATTTTGATATTCTGCTTAGCAAATCGTGCGCGCTTTAACCTTCTTATTAACTCCTCTGTCTTTCCTGAAAACATTGAGCCACAGATGACTTCAATTCGTCCCCTTCTTCTTGTTTCTAGTTTGTGATCTTCTGAGTATAGTACCATTTATTATTGAATTAACTCCTTGCAAAAGTACTACTTTTGTTTGCTATTCAGTAAAAATTCATTATTTATTTCTACATTTGTCTGATGACTAAAAGGTTGTTATCAAAAAATAATATGCAAAATAGTTTAGAAAAAATAGAGCAAGACATAAAAGAACTTCGCTCTTTGGGTGAAGCCTTGATTAGTAGGCCTACAGACGGGGTTTTAGGTGGAATAATGAAGCGAACTGTTGCTTTAACAAAACGACACCTGGAAGAATTAGATAATTTAGTAACTTCTAGAGCCTATGAGGCAAAGCTATCTTTAGAGATAGAAGAACAGAAAGAAAAAAAGGAGATAGATGCACCACAGAGCGTTGATACTGAGAAGGAAAGCTCTGAACAGTTGATAAGCGAAGAGAAGAAAGAACTTTCTGTTTGTTGTGTTGCTGAGGCTGAACCAGAGGTTTGGGAAAAGAAAGTGGCTAGCTCTCTTACCGATCAGCTAAATGATGAAGTCACAGCACCCACTGTACAGAAGGAACGAACACTCGGAGAGGTTATAAAACCTACGGAGGACTTGTATAGAGCCTTGAGCTTAAATGATACTTTCCGCTTCTCTGGAGAGTTGTTTCAGGGAGATATGGGGTTAATGAAAGAAGTTTTAAATAAAGTCTCCAAGAGTGGTTCGTTGGATGAGGCTCATCTTATTCTTTCTAACTATATAGATATAAAAGGGGAGAGTACAGAGGTGGTAGATTTTTTAGAACACATAAGTAAACATTTTGCATAATGGGAAAATTATATGTTGTTCCAACACCCGTTGGGAATCTTGAAGATATAACTTTTCGTGCTTTGCGAATTTTGCAGGAGGTTGATCTTATTCTTGCAGAGGACACAAGGACATCTAGTGTCTTGCTGAAGCACTATGATATTAAAAAGCCTATGCAATCCCATCATAAGTACAATGAACATAAGATGGTTGAAAACGTTGTATCTAGAATAGAAGCAGGTGAAAACATGGCTTTAATATCAGATGCAGGAACCCCAGGGATATCAGATCCAGGATTTTTGGTTGTTCGAGAATGTGTTAGAAACAACATTGAGGTAGAGTGTTTGCCTGGAGCTACAGCTTTCGTCCCTGCTCTAGTAGCCTCAGGGCTCCCGAACGACCGCTTTTGTTTTGAGGGCTTTTTACCTCAAAAGAAAGGGAGACAAACCCGTATAAAGAACTTAGTGACAGAGGAAAGAACGATGATTTTTTATGAATCTCCTTATCGTTTACTGAAGAGTTTAAAGCAGTTTCATGAGTTTATGGGAGAAGAGAGGAAAGTGGTCGTTTGTCGAGAAATTTCGAAGATTCACGAGGAGGTGGTTCGAGGAAATTTGACAGAAGTGATTAACCATTTTGAAAAAAATGAACCCCGTGGTGAAATTGTTATTATATTAGAGGGTTATCAAGCTAAAAAGTTAGATAATTAATCATTTTACAACTGTAAAACATTAGATTTTATGAAGAAATTAATCGTATTATTATTAGGTATAGCCGTATTGGCTTCTTGTGATGGCTTTGGTGGCAAAAGCAAGGTGAAAGCAGAAAAAGACTCTTTATTAGTAGAATTAACACAACGTAATGCAGAGCTGGATGAAATGATGGGAACCTTTAATGAAATACAGGAAGGTTTTAGGAAGATAAATGCAGCAGAGTCTAGAGTAGACTTGCAGAGAGGAACTATCGCTGAAAACGGACTAACCGCAAGGCAACAAATAGCAAGTGATATAGAGTTTATTACCAAAACAATGGATGATAATAGACAGCAAATTGCGAAGCTAGAAGCTATGTTAAAAGGAAGTAAAACAAATTCAGCGAATTTAAAAAGAGCGGTTGATAATTTAAATAAAGAGCTTGAGATACGAGCCAAAAGAATAGAAGAGCTGCAAACAGAGTTAGCGTCTAAAAATATAAGAATACAAGAGTTAGATGCAGCTGTTTCTGGTTTGACAGCAGATAATGAGCAGTT
>JASLCM010000267.1 GCA_030151845.1 Bacteroides sp. | reverse complement strand
CAAAAGCAATGCAGCGCAACCAGAGGAGGTTACTGATATACACATTCAACCTATTCAGGAGTCTGGTATTCTGTCAGTTCTAAACGACGACGATGAGGTACTAGCTTCTACCACTATCTCTGATTGGGAAAATATTGAAGAAGCCAATTTCAACGAAGAAATTGAAAAGCTATTAAGTGGAATTATTACTAAATTTATAGAGTCTGGTTATTTAGATCAATTGGCTATTTTAAAACCCTACTCCTTTGTTCTAATCGACGATGAAAAAGAGACTATTACAGACTTAGCCTTTATCGACGATGACACATTAATTTTGGATGAAGATTTACTCAGTGGGTTAGATAAAGAGTTAGATTCCTTCTTGAAGGATTTACTTGACGAATAAATGGGATAAGTGTAAAACTTCATGATATATAAAACTAAAGGGGGCTTAAGCCCCTTTTTCTATACGAAACAGCCTCTAATAAACAACTTTACTGTTTAAAAAAAGGCCCATGTGACATGCACTTGGACCTTTTTTAAAGTTATTACTGTAAAGAGGATTCCCTCTTCTTCTTTATTTTAATAAAGAGGCTGGATCTAAATGTTTCGCCTCAATATCTTTGAAGTAACGATAGGTTCCTACTTTTAATTCTTCAGTTGCAGCATCATCACATACAATAATACCCTTTTCATGCATTTGCAAGGCACTAATAGTCCACATTTGAGAAATAGGCTCCTCAACCGCATGACGAAGCGCACGAGCTTTATTGTGACCATTAACAAGAATCATAACTTCTTTTGCCGAAAGAATAGTTCCAACACCTACAGTTAATGAAGTCTTTGGTACTTTATTTATATCGTTATCAAAGAAACGAGAGTTTGCAATAATCGTCTCTGCAGTCAATGTTTTTTGACGAGTACGTGATGTTAAAGATGATCCAGGTTCATTGAAAGCAATGTGTCCATCAGCTCCAATTCCTCCCATGAATAAATCTACTCCACCATAGGATTTGATCTTTTCTTCATATCTTTTACATTCAGCATCTAGATCAGTAGCATTACCATTAAGCATGTTCGTATTCTCTTCTTTGATATCTATATGTCCAAAGAAGTTTTTCCACATAAAGGTATAGTAGCTTTCGGGATGATCTTGTGAAAGACCAACATACTCATCCATGTTGAATGTTACCACATTTTCAAAAGAAACTATCCCTTTTTTGTTTAGCTCAATTAGGTTTTTATACATACCTAATGGAGTTGATCCTGTAGGACATCCCAATACAAAAGGCTTATCTGCTGTTGGCTTTGCTTGTATTATTTTTGCTGCAACATAATGAGCAGCCCACAAAGAAATAGATTGATAATCTGGTTGAATAATTAATCTCATAGTTCTTTTTAATTTATAACGTTAGTAAGTTTTATATTTAAATTTTAAACTCTATCTTTTATTAAACGACTAGCCATCTCTTTGGCTAAATTCTTGCATTGCTCGTAAGTGATATCTCCCATCGACTGTTTCATCTCTACAGGATCACCCACCAATTCATACTTGCTTTTCTCAACAAAGTCGGCCATTTTCCTAACTGCAGCGCTAGCCCAGCAAAAAGATCCAAAATAACCAAGATATCTTGATTTAATATCTCTTATTAAGAGTTGAGAAAGCATTGATTCCACCTTAGGATAAACCTCATTACTGTAAGTCGGACTCCCCACTATAACCCCTTTGTATCGAAAAACATCGGCAATTATATAGGATTGATCACTTTTATTGACATTGTGCATCACAATGTTTTTAATTCCTTGATACGACAGTTCTTGAGCAATAACTTCAGCCATTTGTTCCGTATTTCCATACATCGTACCATAGATTATCACCACACCCTCTTCAGCTTCATATCTACTGAGCCTATCATAGATGCCAATAACCTTTTCTATATTTTTTCCACAACTCCAAACAGGTCCATGTGTTGAACAAATGGTAGAAAGCTCTAGGTCACCCAGTTTTTTAAGTGCCTTTTGAACTGGAGCCCCATATTTGCCCACAATGTTAGAATAATATCTCTCCATTTCAGCCCAATATTTAGAGGTGTTGATTTTAGTATCAAGGAACCCACCATCCAAAGTACCAAAACAGCCAAAAGCGTCACCTGCAAATAAAACATTATCTGTTTCATCGTAAGTCATCATTGTTTCGGGCCAGTGTACCATTGGTGTTAAGTAAAAACGTAACTTATGCTTTCCTAAAGCTAAAAAGTCTCCATCTTTCACAACATACTGTTGTCCAGTTACACCGTAGAAGCCTTCTATCATTCCAAAAGTCTGACGATTACCAACGATAATAATGTCTGGATAGTGTTGTTTAATTAGACGGATGGATCCAGAGTGATCTGGCTCCATATGATTTATAATTAAATAGTTAATTGGCCTGTTTCCAATAACATTCTTTATATTCTGAAGAAAAACTTCAAAATAACAAACATCAACTGTATCTACTAGAGCAACCATCTCATCGTCTATGAGATACGAGTTATAAGATACTCCATAAGGCAATGGCCACATCCCCTCAAACAACGTCTTGGAGCGATCATTAACCCCAACATAATGAATATTTCCTTTAATCTTAGATCTTTCTTTCATGTTATTTAGATTCTTATCTGTATAAATCTACCTATTTTTAAAAAGTCTTCCTTGATAAGTGCCTCTATCTATCATCCTATTTCGCAGTAAGTTTAAAAACTCATGATTCTTCAACCCCCAATCAGGTTTAATTAATAACTCCTTGGGGGATTGTGATAGAAAGCGCTCTACTACTAAATCGGGACGTAAATTCTCCAAGTAGGAAATAACCAACTCTAGATAGCTATCACAGTCAAAAAAATGAAAATCTTCAGGATTTTCCCTGTAATCCATAGCCATACGTGTCCCTTTTATTAACTGCAGTTGGTGTAGTTTAATGATATCCAAAGGCAGGTCTGAAATCTCTTGAGCCTGTTCAATCAATCGAGCTTTAGTTTCTCCTGGCAAGCCGAGAATAACATGCCCCCCCACAAGAATACCTCTCTCTTTAGTTCGTCGAATAGCTTCTTTAGTTTCTAGAAAAGTATGCCCACGGTTAATACGCTCCAACGTTTTCTCATCGGTCGACTCTATACCATACTCTACTAAAACAAAGTGTCTCTTATTTAATTCGGATAAATAAGTTAGTAAACTCTCCGGCATACAGTCTGGACGCGTACCAATCACTAACCCAACAACATCATCTACTTTCAAAGCCTCTTCGTACTTAGCCCTCAATACATCTAGCTCTCCGTAAGTATTTGTATAAGCTTGAAAGTATGCTAAATATTTCATATCAGGATACTTATAAGCAAAGAACTTCTTACCCTTTTCCAGTTGCTCACTAACAGACAGCTCTGTATGACAGTAAGCAGGATTAAAGGTTTGATTATTACAATAAGTACATCCCCCCTTCCCTTTTGTTCCATCCCTATTAGGACAGGTAAAGCCTGCATTTATAGAAATCTTTTGAACCTTATAGGGAAAATATTGTCTTAGGAATGTAGGAAAATCATTGTACAAGCTTCTATTCTGCATAAATATCCATTACAAAAAGCAAAGATACATTTTTTTGTTCATAGTTTAATAAACTTAATCAACTTTGACATATTACTCCTTCCATATTACAGAATATCTCCTCTATTTCTTAAAATAGTTAACCAAGCTTATAAGTAAACAAGAAGCAGGTTTAAAGATTACTAAGTTTTTCATACATTTGTAAGTATCGAAATCAATTACCCTATTAAATATGAAAAAGATATCCATAACTTTACTCTTACTCTTATTTACAACCTATTTTACTATGGGAGCCAATAAACAAGAACTAACCCTTCATAGTATTATTAATGGAGAGTTTAGACCTGAAACAATTGCGGGTATAATACCAATGAACGATGGTGAACACTATACACAAATGAATAAAGAGGGAACTCAAATTATAAAGTACTCTTTTAAAACAGGTAAGCAAGTAGAGACACTCTTTGATGTAAACACTGCTAGAGAGTGTACCTTTAAATCTTTTGATAGCTATACTTTTTCACCAGATGGAACCAAAATTCTTTTGGCTACAAATAAAAAACCTATTTACAGGCGATCATACATTGCTGAGCACTATATATATACCATAAAGCGGAACTTAGTAGAACCTTTATCGGATGGAGGTGCACAACAAGCTCCAGTATTCTCACCCGATGGACATATGATTGCCTTTGTGAGAGAGAATAATATTTTCTTAGTAAAGATGCTCTATAATAACAGTGAGTCACAAATTACGGAGGATGGAGAGTTTAACAAAATCTTAAATGGAATTCCAGATTGGGTTTACGAAGAGGAATTTGCCTTCAACTCAGCCATTGAGTTCAGTGCAGATAACACAATGTTGGCTTTCATTAAATTTGATGAGAGAGAGGTTCCTTCCTACTCTTTCCCTCTATTTGCTGGCGAACAGCCTCATTATACACCTTTTGAAACCTATCCTGGAGAGTATACCTACAAATATCCTAAAGCAGGAGAGAAGAATTCTATTGTATCTGTACATACTTTTGATATCAAATCTAGAGTAACTCGAAAAATGGAAGTTCCACTATCAGAAGGAGGATATATACCAAGAATAAAGTTTACTCAAGACAAAGATAAGCTAGCTATTATGACCTTAAATAGGCACCAAAATAAATTCGAACTCTATTTTGCAAACCCTAGATCTACCGTATGCAAGCTAGCCCTACGCGATGAGAGTCCCTATTACATCAGTGAAAGTATATTCGATCACATTCACTTCTACCCCAGTAATTTCAGTTTGTTAAGTGAAAGAGATGGCTATACACACCTCTACTGGTATACCATGGGAGGAAATCTTGTAAAACAGGTAACACAAGGAGAGTTCGAAGTAAGCAACTTTCTAGGATGGAGCGAGAGTGAAGATGCTTTTTATTATGAAAGTAACGAAGAGAGTCCACTTCAAAAAGCTATATATAAAATAGATAGAAGAGGAAAAAAGACCAAGTTAAGTAACCGTGAAGGAACAAACCAAGCAGTTTTCAGCACCGATCTAAAGTATTTTCTAAACATTCATTCAAGCATAAACACTCCCCCTGTTATTACCTTGAATGACAATACAGGAAAAGAACTAACAACTCTTGTAGATAATACTCCATTAAAAGAGAAACTCAAATCCTATAAAACACCAACGAAGGAGTTCTTCACCTATACCACATCCAAGGGAACCCAATTAAACGGAATTATTACCAAACCGGCAGACTTTAATCCAAATAAACAGTACCCAGTAATTATGTACCAGTATAGCGGTCCACAGAGTCAACAGGTTCTGAACAAATGGAACTTAAGCTGGGAAGACTATATGAGTTCTATTGGTTACCTTACAGTTTGTGTAGATGGAAGAGGAACAGGAGGAAGAGGTGAAGAGTTCGCTAAATCCACCTATCTCTATCTAGGCGTACAAGAGGCCGAAGATCAAGTAGAAACAGCAAAATACCTCTCTAAACAACCTTTTGTTGATAGAAACAATATAGGAATATGGGGATGGAGCTTTGGAGGTTACACCACTATTATGAGCATGAGTGAAGGAACCCCCATATTCAAAGCCGGAGTCGCAGTAGCACCTGTTACAGACTGGAAGTATTACGATACAATCTATGGCGAACGCTTCATGAGAACCCCCAAGGAGAACTACGATGGTTACCGAGCAACCTCGGCCTTTTCCCGTGCCGATAAACTTTCTGGCAATCTACTTATTATCCATGGAATGAATGACGACAATGTACATTATCAACACACCGCTGAATATAGCGAGCGACTAGTTCAAGCCAATAAACAGTTTGACATGCATGTATATACCAACCGCAATCACAGCATATTTGGTGGCAATACAAGACTTCATTTGTTTACTAAAATCACAAACTTCTTTAAACAAAATCTAAAAGATAATTAGATGAAAAGAGAGAGAGTACGTAAACCAGATTGGTTAAAGGTAAATATAGGGGTAAACAATAGATATAGTGAAACTAAAAGAGTTGTGGACTCCAACCAGTTGCATACGATATGCACCAGTGGAAAATGTCCAAACCTTGGAGAATGCTGGGGAAAAGGAACAGCAACTTTCATGATAGCTGGAGACATATGCACAAGAAGCTGTAAGTTTTGCAATACGCAAACAGGAAAACCACTTCCATTAAATGAAGAGGAACCTCTAAAGATAGCCAAGTCCATCGCTCTTATGAAACTATCACATGCTGTAATAACCTCTGTAGATCGAGATGACCTAACTGATCTAGGGGCTTCTCATTGGGTAAAAACAATTCATGCCATCCAAAAGGAGACACCCAATACAACCTTAGAAGTTCTTATTCCTGATTTTCAAGGAAGATTGGAGCTAGTCGACCAGATAATAAAAGCTCAACCCGAAATAATTTCTCACAACATGGAAACAGTAGAAAGACTAACTCCTGTTGTACGAAGTGCTGCTCAATACAAAACCAGCTTAAGTGTCATAGAACATATTGCAAACGTTGGTAGAAATAGAGCAAAATCTGGGTTTATGGTTGGATTAGGAGAGACAAGAGAAGAGGTTATTCAGCTAATGACGGATTTAAAAAAATCAGGATGCGAAATTTTGACTATCGGACAATACCTGCAACCAACACGTAAACACTTCCCAGTAGCTGCCTATATACATCCAACTCAGTTTGATGAATATAAACGTATTGGCATTGAGCTTGGTTTTAAGAAGGTTGAGAGTGCTCCGTTAGTAAGATCTTCCTACCATGCAGAAAAACATGTCTTCTGATTTTAGTTAAAGATAGAACCAATTATATCTTTTTTTGTTCTATTAATAAAGAAGAACAAGGAAATGAGTAAAAATAGTGTTTTATCCTCTACCTACAATATGTCAGTAGGCTTTATCCCAATTATCCTAACAATTCTAATGAATTGGATAATTGGGCAGACCTATGCCGTATATATTGGCTTAGTCTCTTCTATTCTTATCTCCTACCCCTTTTGGATCAAAAAAAAGAAGAGAGTGCCTAACCTCATTGCTAAAATTGTAACTGTAGTATTAGCTATCATTGCAATATCTTCTATCATAAATCAACGTTACTGTCCCAACGGTTCACTACCTTTAACCCTAGAGGTAATCACCTTGATTCCTATGAGTGTCCTATTCCTACACAAGTCTAGATTCATGGATTTTTTATGCGAAAAGAATAAAAAAGTCAATTGCTCAACCCTATTACAAGGAGCAGAGTCGGCTATCGTAGCAGCTCGTATCGTACTTATTCTTGGCTTTGTTCATTTCTGCATGATCTCTTTAACCCTAATCACTAACCATTCTCCCAGTCAGAATGTTGTATTCTTTTTATTTCAACTAACACCTCTACTTGTATTTGGAGGATCAATCCTACTCAATCAAGTAGGCATAGTCTACTTTAATAAGTTAATCTCTTTTTCAGAGTACATTCCCATTGTAAACAACAAAGGAAAAGTGATTAGCAAAGTACTATTATCAGAAATCCCCTGTAAAAATACAGGGGTGACCTACCCTGTTATTCGAATAGCCACCGCTATTGATGGAAAAATACTACTTTGTGAAAAAGAAGAAGAGTGCTACAACCAGCCTCAAATAGGAAAATTAGATATCCCCATGGAGAGTTACCTTAGATACAAAGAAACATTAGTTGAAGGAGTAGACCGTTTACTAAGAAAAACATTTCCTCGAGCAAAGCTCTCTCCGTTATTTAACTTCATGTATCACTTCGAGAACGCAACCAGCAACAAACTCATCTATCTATTTTTTATTGAGATCGATAAGGAGACACTAGAGGGTAGTACAATTGCTCAAAGAAGTAAGCCATGGAGCTTTAAACAAATAGAGCAAAACAAGGGAATGCATTGTTTTACAGAGTGTTTTGAGCTCGAGTATGAACACCTAAAAGAGATTATTTGTACAAGAGAAAAATACAAGGAACTTTAGCCAATTGAGGACTCTCCTTTCTCCACGCTTTAACTGTTTTCGTTTGAATAAACTCATCTTCACAAGTTATATTAGCCGCTATACAAAGTTTTGTTGTAGCCCTACAGTTCCCTAAGATATCTTCAAGCATTTTATCATTTCTATAAGGAGTCTCAATAAAAAGCTGTGTTTGATTCTCTTGATAAATCTGCTGCTCTAATCTTTTTAAGCTTTTAATCCGCTGATTAGCTTCTATGGGTAGGTAACCATGAAAAGAAAAACTTTGACCATTGAAACCCGAAGCCATTACCGATAAAATAATAGAGGAGGGACCAACTAAAGGAACAACTTTCATCTCCTCTCGCTGAGCTATAGCAACCACATCAGCACCTGGATCAGCAACAGCTGGACAACCTGCTTCAGAAATTACTCCCATCGAAATTCCCTCTCTCAAAGGATTTAAATAGCTAGGAATTATATTCTTAGATGTTCTTTTATTAAGAATAAAGAAGGTCAATGTGTCTATATCAATATCTCGATCTACCTTCTTAAGAAAGCGCCGGGCAGATCGAACATCTTCCACAATAAAGTGTTTTAACTGTAAAATAACCTCCTTGTTGTAAGCAGGTAAAACCTGATCTAGTGGTGTATCACCCAAAGTTACGGGCAGTAAATACAATGCAGTTTCCATAATAAGTCAAAAGTATAAAATACTTCTTAATCACACAACGAGTTGCCCAACCAAAGATTCTATATACCCCCTAAATAAACAAAAGCTGCTAAGTTTAGCAGCTTTTGTTTATTTAAGAATTGATGTAAAATATTATCCATAGATAATATTGCCATCTTCATCTTTATATTCTTCTAACCCTTTTTCATACGTTGTCATGGCTCGTAAGCTCATTCCCACACTTGAAAATCCACCATCATGATAAAGGTTTTGCATGGTTACCTTCCGAGTTAAATCCGAGAATAGAACCAAACAGTAATCAGCACACTCCTCTGCCGATGCATTTCCTAAAGGAGACATGCGTTCTGCAAAATCATATAACTTATCCATTCCCTTCACACCCGATCCAGCAGTAGTCATTGTAGGAGATTGAGAGATGGTATTAATTCTCACCCCTTTCTCTCTACCATAAACATATCCAAAGCTACGTGCAATAGACTCTAACAGAGCTTTAGCATCAGCCATATCATTATATCCAAAGAATGTACGCTGAGCAGCAACATAAGTTAGTGCAACAACAGAACCTCCCTGTGATATTGCATCTAAGCTTTTAGCAGTTTGTAGTAGCTTATGAAAAGAAATAGCACTAATATCCAATGTTTTATCTAACATTTTATAATCAAGGTCATCATAGGTGCGTTTTTTGCGAACGTTTGGAGACATCCCAATAGAGTGTAATACAAAATCTATTTTACCACCCAATACTTCCATTGAGCGAGTGAAGACTCTCTCCAAATCATTTACATCCGTAGCATCTGCTTCGATTAATTCACAATCTAGTTTCTTTGCAAGATTTGAAACCTCACCCATTCTTACAGCTACCGCAGTATTAGATAAGGTTATTTTGGCTCCCTCTTCTACAGCACGTTCCGCTACCTTCCAAGCAATAGATTGCTCGTTTAGAGCACCAAATATAATTCCTCTTTTACCTTTTAATAAATTATAACTCATACCTATATATTCTTAATTTATACTCTGCAAATATAAAACTTTTATGCATACTTTGATATAAAGTGTGCAGTTTTAATCAAATTAAGCGTTCTTTTGAGACAAAAGAACAGCTTTTTAGACTTTTATCAAGCAATTTATTACCTTCGCACAAACTTTAGTTGAATACATTAGAGCGTAAAAAAGGAATGAAGAAAATTGTTATATTTGATCTAGATGGAACTCTTATAGACTCTGTTGCAGACCTAGCCCAAAGCACAAATTTTGCTTTACAAAAACTGGGTTTCCCAACACACCCTGTTAAAAATTATCACATGATGGTGGGAAATGGCATCCATAAGCTTTTTGAACGAGCACTTCCAAACAACAAACGCACAAAGGAGAACTTAGATCTCATGACTCAGCTCTTTCTAACACATTATGGGGAGCATTATGCAGATCACAGCACACCCTATCAAGGCATTCCCTCCTTACTTGAAATCTTACAACAACAAAACATACAAATAGCAGTGGCCTCTAACAAGTATCAAAAAGGAGTGGAGTCCATCGTATCCCATTTTTTCCCAAGAATAAAGTTTACAGCAACACTTGGTCAGCGGACAGGCATTCCTAAAAAGCCAGACCCTACAATCATTCATGAAATTCAGGCACTAGCAAATGTTGAGCTAAGCGATATTCTTTATGTAGGAGATTCTGGAGTAGATATGGAAACCGCTCATGCTGCCAAAGTTTATGCCTGTGGAGTTAGTTGGGGAATAAGAAGTAGAGAAGAGTTAGAAAAAGCTAAAGCCGATTGTATTGTCGATTTTCCCTCACAAATATTATCCTTGATTGGCTTAACTACCACTCATCAATAGTCTACACTTAAAAAATCCAATAACTTACGGTAAATAGGACTAAGCTTTAAAAGTTTAGGCACACCTGTTAATATTAACTGTTTTTTGGCTCTGGTTAAAGCTACATTCAGCTTCTTATCGATGAGTTGTCCCTCATCTTCATTTAAAACAGAGAGATAGCTTAACTGATAAGGCTGATTCACACAAAAAGAGTAGAAAATTAGATCACGTTCACTTCCTTGAAAACGCTCCACCGTATCTACCAAAACATCTTCACTTTGAGAGACTCCCTTTTCTTTTAGGTATTGCTTTATTAAAGCTATTTGGCAGCGATATGGGGTGATAATTCCCACACGAGTTGCGATCTCTTCCGAAGAGAGCTGATTACTCTCTTCCAACTCTCTTAAAATCTCTGCTATTATACAAGCTTCAGATCGATTTACCTTATAGGAGTGACTCGATAACTCTGCTTCAGAAGGTATAAAAGAGACCCTGTTCACTATTCGATAGCTAGAGTCTAATTTTAACGGGACATTAGGATCTAATTGATGGTGCAACCCTAGCGATCCCAATCTTCCTTTATAGAACACTTCACTGGGAAACCGAGCAATATCAGGATGCATACGCCCTTGTTTTGTTAACCACACAGTAAAATCCTTGCCAACATTCGCTCGATAGAGCCTCTCAAAAAAAGAGATTGTTAAGTTTTCTATCCCCTGCCGCCTAAGCACATCAGATTGAACAACAGCCTCTTCTTTTTTTTGTAATACAACTGCAGGTAACTGTTTGTGATCACCTATTAGCACAAAGCGTTCTATAGCATCTTTACCATTTGCAGTTGTTGCTGTTAAAATTGGGAGTAGCTGAGGTTCTAAAATTTGAGAAGCCTCATCTATAATCGCAACATTAAACCTTTTAAGTTTAAAAAGCTCAGGTTTACCACTAATACTTGCTACAGTTCCTACAAAAATAGAGGTAGAACATAACCGCTCTACAACATCCCTCCTCTTCGTACAACTAGCCAACCTATTTTTCAAAAGGTTCTTTTTAAAGGAGGAGTCACAAGAGTGCTCGTTACCAACCCGAATATAGTCCAATTCTGGGTCTATCTTTTCAATCGACCTACAAATCTCATCAACAGCACGGTTGGTGTAAGAAAGAAGCAAAATAGTATCTCCTCTCTTTCTAAACTCTTCAACCATCCCTTTTAAGGCAAAAGATGTTTTTCCTGTTCCTGGTGGTCCCACTACTAGAAGTAAATCCTCAGCCCTCAAAGCCTTTGCAACAACCTGCTCATGCCCAGCTAATGCACTCTCATCCCTATTACTAGGTTTCATTTTAGCTTCACGTTCTCCCAACAGCAAGCTACGTCTCTCTTTATTTGAGGTAGCAAAAGAATAAAGCCCTCGAAACATCGTATTAAAAGTTGAATCCATAGCATCGGCCTCAATCGCATAGAGTGAGTCGGTGGCTATCACCTCCTTGTTTCGCTGTGCAGCTCTTAACTTAACTTCAATAAAGTCTGTATCAATAGAAGTTATACACCCCTTTAAAACCATTTTATTTAAGACAGAGTCGGCTGCACCATTTCTCTCATACAACACCACCACATCTCCTTTTCGAAAGTTAGGAAGAGCCTCCTCTTCTTCTCTATTTTTTGCCAGTTTTAGTATCGGCTCAGCAATATCACTAGCCCTATTTTCAACCAAACGTAAATCATAGAGAATTTCGCCAGACTCCCTCTTCTCTTCAAAACTTGTTAGCCATAAACTTGCTGCTCCAGTTGCTCCTTCATAATCTATATCACCCGATTTTGAGGTATATAACTCTTTTACAATGAAATTATAGACACTGTAGAAATAGGCTTTTTCCGATTCAGAAAGTTGCATAACTACTTCACCTAACTTAGAGATACTAGGTCGTAAAAACTCATTCCAAAATCTCCCTGTGACCTTATTAATATTTAGATCATTAGGAGTAATTGAAGAGAAAAATTTCTCTGTATAAGATAAAGAGTTGTTTTTTTGAATCGAATGCTCATTAGCTACAATCTGGTTACGTAAATCAATAGCTTGCTGTACAAAACGCCAGTCCGGTCTCGGACAGATCAATTCAGGGTATCTTGAGTAGAAAAGATAGGCTTTCGACTCTTTGTGAGATTTACCCAACGTATATTCTAGAACTGCTTGGTAGAGCATCATCTGAATTTGATGATTGCTATAAGGAGTTAAGTGTGGACGAGCCGAAAACTCATCAGCTTTACCAGACTTCATCTCAATCAAGCCAGATAGATCTCTTTGCATATAGTCTAGTCTACCTTGTAAACCCAGTGGTTCACAAATATAAGAAGGCTCTAAAACAGCATCATCGGGATTCAATCCTATAAGTTGA
>JASLCM010000244.1 GCA_030151845.1 Bacteroides sp. | reverse complement strand
TTATCTCAGGAACAGCAGTTGCTACTCGAATAAAGTCAAATTTTGTAATCATGCTCTATTTTCTCTTTTTATTTACTAATTGATTGGAATACAAAACTATAAAATATAATCAACCACACCTGATAGATTCTATTAAATTTAAGAAAAATAGAAACTATTTTGTCTTAGTTATCGGAAGAACTATCTTTACTTATAAATAGACTAATTAATCGCAAAGCCTGTCTATCTCTATCGATAGGAGAATTGTACAAGCTGCGTAATAACTAATTAAAAACAACAAAATGAAAAAGTTTAGATGTATTGTGTGTGGTTACATCCACGAAGGCGATTCTGCTCCCGAAAAGTGTCCTCTATGCAAAGCTCCTGCAAGTAAATTTGAAGAGGTTGTAGAGCAAGAAGGAGTTTTAACTTTTGCCGATGAACACGTTATAGGTGTTGCTAAAGGTTGTGATGAAGAGATGATTAATGATCTTAGAAACAACTTCATGGGCGAATGTTCGGAAGTTGGAATGTATTTAGCAATGAGCCGTCAAGCTGACCGTGAAGGCTTTCCTGAGATTGCTGAAGCATACAAACGTATTGCATGGGAAGAAGCTGAGCACGCTGCTAAGTTTGCTGAACTTCTAGGAGAGGTTGTTTGGGATACAAAAACAAACCTAAAGAAAAGAATGGAAGCAGAACAAGGTGCATGTGCTGATAAGAAGCGCATTGCTACTCGTGCTAAACAACTCAATCTTGACGCTATTCATGACACGGTTCATGAGATGTGTAAAGATGAAGCTCGTCATGGAAAAGCCTTCGAAGGACTTTACAATAGATTCTTTGGAGAGAACTAAATCCAACTTACCCTTAAAAAAAGACTTTCAAATGAGAGTCTTTTTTTAATAATTAAATTCTCACCTTTCCTTCTTAAGGACTCTCAACTTTCTCTTATCTTTGTATTTAAATGTAAATTTCCAAAAATGACTCATAACCTGATAAGCAAATCGGAGGAGAAGGTAACCGCATTAGAATTTGCCGACTTTGTTCTAGAGGTAGGTACTTATCTTTTGGCTTCTGGAGCACATAGCGGTAGAGTGAAAAGCAATATCCAACGTCTTGCTGACCGCTGGAACTTCACAATCAATCTTTTCCCTACTTTCAAAGGAATGACTATAACTGTTACAGACAAAACAGACTCACAAAATGCAGTTACTCGTTATATGTCATCACCTCCTCATACTGTTCATCTGGCTGTACTAACTTATATCTCTAGACTTACTTGGGAGGTTTACCTTAAAAAAATCTCTTTTACTGAGACACAAAAAAGATTTTACAGCATAAAAAATAAAAAAAGCTACGACAATCGTATAGTTGCTTTTGCCATTGGATTATCGTGCGCTGGCCTTTGTCTTTTCTCTGGAGGTGATTTAATTAATGCAGGGGTAGCACTTTTTGCAGCAACTACAGGATTTACGCTTAAAGTAGAGCTGGGTAAAAGAAAAGTTAATGCCGAATTAGCTATCTGCGCTGCTGCATTCTTAACAACTCTTCTCACAGGTTTGGGGTTCTTATCTGATTTAGGAAGTAATCCTGAGGCTGCAATGGCAACAGCTGTACTCTATCTAATACCAGGTGTTCCGCTCATCAATTGCGTTATTGACCTCATAGAGGGTTTTTTAACCTCTGCAGTGAATAGAGGACTTTTTGCTGGCTTTATTCTTCTTAGTATTGCCACTGGAATGACAATATGTATTACACTTTTAGGAATAAATAATTTTTAATATGGAATTAACTCTACTAACTGTCATAAGAGATTTTTCAATAGCATTTGTTGTTGGGTTCTGCTGGGCTATTCTATTTGGCTCTCCGAAGAAAATGCTGTGGGTAGCAGGACTTCTTGGAGGAACAGGACACTGTTTCCGATTTATTTTGCTTCAATTAGGCTTTGAAATGATTCCATCTACATTAGCAGCCTCTCTACTCATTGGTTTCTGCGGTATTTATCTTGCTCATCAAAAAGAGACTCCTACCGTAGTTCTTACAATGCCTGCTTGTATCACAATGATTCCAGGAATGTTTGCTTACCGAGCCATGTTAAATGGTATCAAGCTTACAGATAAAGAACTCCTTCAAGAAAACTTAGAGTTAATTCCCAACATAGCTCACAACCTCGTCCTTACCGTCTCTTTACTTTTCACCTTAGCTATCGGCATTTGTGTAGGGGCTTTATTAGCAAGAAGAACTAGTCCTCGATACGATGCACTAAAGAAAGATAGGTAGTCTTTTACTCAAGAATAGAAAACTTTACTTGTGAGGGTTTATCTTTTTGATGATAGATTCGAATCTTAGATGCTACAAAATCATGCGCATCGCACTGGTAAATATTGACAAACTGTTGTGGGTTCATATCGACTAGAGGAAACCAAGAACTTTGCACCTGTATCATTAGCTTATGCCCTTTTTTAAAGGTATGAGCAACGTCTTCAAGAGAGAACTGAATACGTTCAGGCTTTCCTGGAGTAAAAGCTTTAGGAGAGCTAAAGCTATTCCTATACCTCCCTCTTAAAATATTACCACGCACCATAAACTGATAACCACTAGCTAAACTCTTCTCCTCATTAACAAGTATAGCGTTGGAGTCTGTAGGTTTATACCCGTCAGGAAAAACATCTATCACCTTTACTATAAAATCTGCATCAGTTGTTGATATACTCACCCAAAAATCAACATCTATGGGCCCAGCTATAGTTAAATCTTCTGTAAGCTCTTCGCTGGTAAAGGTAAGTACATCTGGACGACGTGAAGCAAATCTTTGATCGCCAGTCATGTAGTTAGAGTTGCGCTTAACCCATATCTTATCAGTATAAGGAACTGGATTTTGAGGTGTTGAAACATAAACTGATGCTGATTTTGTGGTTTCAGGAGCTTTAGAAGAGATTCCTCCTCCTTCTGTTAAATAAAGAGACTTACCTTTAGCCTCAGCAACAGGCCAAGAAGAAAAAGTACGCCACTTCCCCTCCCCTGTAAAGTAAATAGTAGCTTTAGGAGATAGATTAAAGTCGCCTTCATCTAATAAGTAATAGTCAAAAAAGCCAGCAATCATTTCGTGAAATTTCGAATTCAGGTTTTCAGAGCCAAAAGTTAGATCACCGATTGTAGTCCTACCTCTCCCCTTCCATCCTCCATGTTTCCAAGGGCCAATCAAAAGGTATAAAGGTGCTTGCTTGTTTTCCTCTGCCATAACACGATAAGAGTTCCACGTGCCGTAGCAATCTTCGGCATCAAAAAGTCCGCCAACCACCAATACTGCGGCATCAATATGTTTATAATACCTAGCTGGACATCTCTCCTTCCACCAATTATCATAATTGGGGTGTTCTGTTAAACTGGTCCAAAAAGGAATCTGCCCATCCAAATTTTCTGTTAATTTTTTAATTGGACCTTCCTTTAAAAAGTAGGTGTACTCATCGATTACACGTGATACATCTACCCCTCTCTCTACGGGAGATGGAAGGCTTCGTACTTTTCCTATCGAAGATAAAAAGCCATAGGAGTCTGTAAGCATTAATGCTCCATTGTGATGGATATCATCTCCCATGAACCAATCGAGTACAGGAGCTTGCGGACAAACAGCCTTTATAGATGGGTGTAAACTTAAAGCTGAAACAAACGAATAGAATCCTGGATAGGAATTACCTGTTACCCCAATTCGCTCATTAGAGTGTGTATTTTTCAGCAACCATTCTGCTGTATCATACATATCACTTGCATCATCAACCCCATCTTTTGATGTAAGGGTAGTAACAGGACGTACATTTTCAAATTCACCTTCACTCATAAACTTACCTCGTACATTCTGATACACTATAATATAGTTACGCTCTGTAAATTCTCTAAAACCATTCCAAAGTTCAGAGGTAAACTCCTCACCATAAGGTGAGCAGCGATAAGGGGTACGAACGACTAAAATGGGATGACGCCTTGCAGTCGATTTAGGCTCATAAATGGCCGTATAGAGTTTAACACCGTCTCTTGTAGGGATGTAAACTTCACGTTTAGTATAATTATCTTTTACCCACCTTTCGTCCACAGGACCCTGTGAGTAAAGTTGGATAGACAAAAATAAGAAAGTAATAAAAAAACAAAAAGATTGAATGCGAAACTTGAACTGCTTATCACAGCAGCTGCTTGACTTTATACAACTCATTACTAGCGTTTTATAGTACTCTATTAAATTATAAGGTATACTGCTCTACAAAAAGAAAGTAGATGCTATACAAATGTATTAAAATCAACTCGTAAAATAGGCTTTTTAAACAATTCTTTTAAAAATAGAGCTCTAAAAGAAAGGTATAAAAAAGTAGGGTTGTCAATTGACAACCCTACTTATAAATAGCTTTTAATTTATTTATTTGCTAATAGAAACTCATCGATTATTTTCTTATAGGTATCCTTATCTGCAGCTCCATTTAAGAACTGAGGCTCTCCATCTACTGGAATGAATACGAACAATGGGATACTTCTTGCATTAAAAAGAGAAGCAAGCTCTTTTTCCTTATCTACATTTACTTTGTAAATAATGATCTTCCCCTCGTAATCTTTAGCTAGCTCTTTCATGATTGGGGCTACTTTTCTACAAGGTCCGCACCAATCTGCATATAGGTCTATAATAGCAGGTTTATCTCCTTTATAGCTCCATTCGGTAGCATTCTCATAATCGAAAATATCTGTTTTAAATTTTTCTTTATTAAGTACTACTACTCCACCATCATCTTTAGCTTCGGCATTGTCACTTTTTTGTGATCCTGCACAAGCATAGTTTACTATACCTAGCAACATTAAACTTGCTAACAAAAATACTTTTTTCATGACTCTCTCCTTCTTGTTTATAAATGATCCTTTATTACCTTTTCAAGCTCACTGGCTTGAATTACTCCCGAATGTCTCCACAGACTCTCTCCATTTTTAAATAAAATAAAGGTTGGCACAGTTTGTATTCGATACTCTACTGCTAAGTCTTCATTTTTATCGACATCGATTTTAATAATTCGAGCAATGTCTCCTATCTCTTTTTTTACCTCTTCCAAAACAGGACCCATCGCCTGACAAGGACCACACCAAGTTGCAAAAAAGTCTACTAGTACTGGAGTTGAGGATTGTATTACATCTTTAAATTTTTCCATATCATTCAATAATTTTTGGCTCGTTAGTGTATAAAACACAATACAATCTCTCTTTGTTCAGCAACACTAATGTCTAAAAACGAAAAATTAATCAACAATAGTTAATTCATCGAGGAGATGAGTCGCGCCTGCATACTTATCAATAATAAAAAGGATGTATCGAATATCTACACAAACAGCACGCTGTGAAGAGGGCCTAAATGCAATGTCTCCAGTTAATCCCTCATAGTTCCTATCAAAGCCTGTACCCACTAAATGTCCTTTTCCATTTAATACAGGGCTACCAGAGTTTCCTCCCGTATTATCGGTATCTACAATAAAACAAACAGGCATTTCACCGTTCGCTAGCGTATATCTACCATAGTCTTGATTTTGATACAGCTCTTTTAACTTACTGGGAACCAGATAATCTCTACTGGTTGGGTCCTCTTTTTCCATGACTCCCTTTA
>JASLCM010000218.1 GCA_030151845.1 Bacteroides sp. | reverse complement strand
TCTTCTAAAACCATATCATTCTCTTTTGCTACCTCAGATACAACAGAGATAGTTCGGTATGCAAGTGAAGCACTAAGGGCTATTTATAAAGAGGGGTATAGTTATAAGAAGTCGGGGGTGATTCTCTCCGGACTTATTCGTGATACCGATTATATGTATGACCTCTTTGATCCCCGTGATACTAAAAAGAATAGAGAGATTGCTACTGTTATTGATCAAATCAATAAAAAAAATGGAGTAGGGGCTATTAAGTTAGCTGCACAAGGAGTTGGTAAAGCCGAATGGAATCTAAAAAGAGATTACCTTTCAAAATGTCCTAGTACAAACATGAAAGATATTATAGAGATTAAAGTCTAAGGAGGAAGAATAAGATTTAACAGGAGGAGTCATCGGGTATAAAAAAAGCATCCTAAATAAATAGAATGCTCTTTTCTTGTTTTTGTCTTGGCGGTTAAGCCATCTGTCTTTTGCGGAAGCTGGGGGATTCGAACCCCCGGAACAATTACTCGTTCGGCAGTTTAGCAAACTGCTGGTTTAAGCCACTCACCCAAACTTCCTTGCATAAATCTCTCTCGAATGCGGTGCAAATATAGGGTGAACTTTTTATCTACGCAAATCTTTTTCATACTATTTTATAAGATTTTTAATCTTCGTCTAGCCGCGTGTTTATGGGAGATTTTGAAAGATCTTTCGAAGCTATTGCGTATCAATAAGATGAATAAATAACTTAGGATATTTTTAGATTATGGCTATTGTTAAATATCGTTCTTTCTACTTTCTAGTTCATAGAATATGATCTATCTTTGCATATGAAATAAGTATTTATAAATAATCAAATGTCTATACTATTAGATTGGTTTAACAGCTTGTTTGTGGAACACTCTGCCTTACAGGCTGTTGTTGTATTATCTCTGATCTGTGCCATTGGGTTAGGATTGGGTAAAATTAAGTTCTTTGGAATCTCTTTAGGGGTTACCTTTGTCTTCTTTATGGGAATATTGATGGGGCATTTAGGTCTCTCGGTCGACGCCCAAATGTTAAACTATGCTGAAAGTTTTGGCTTAATAGTTTTCGTTTATGCTTTAGGGCTTCAGGTAGGTCCTGGTTTTTTTAGCTCTTTTAGCACAGGAGGGATTAAAATGAACATGCTAGCTATTGCTGTTGTGGCAATAGGAACCCTTTTTGCTGTATGCTCCACCTTTATTTGGGACATCTCTTTACCCAACGTGATGGGGGTTTTATGTGGGGCAACCACAAACACTCCTGCGTTAGGTGCAGCTCAGCAAACCTTGAAAGAGTTTGGAATGGATACAACAACTCCAGCCTTAGGTTGTGCAGTAACCTATCCACTAGGTGTTGTTGGCGTTATTTTTGCCATCCTTCTTATTCGAAAGTTTTTTGTAAAAGAGGCCGATTTGCAGGTCGACGATAGTAAAAATAAGAATCAAACTTATATCGGTACTTTTAAAATTCAGAACCCAGCAATCTATAACAAGAGTGTTCAAGAAATAGGGCAACTAACTACGGTTAAGTTTGTTATCTCTCGCCTGTGGAGAGATGGAAAGGTTAGTATCCCCACCTCTGATAAAATTGTAATAAAAGATGATCGCTTGTTAGTGATTACGTCTGAGAAAGATGTAGATAAGCTAACTATTCTGTTTGGAGAGCATGAAGCGACAGATTGGAACAAAGAAGACATCGACTGGAATGCAATAGACAGGCAGCTGACTTCGAAAGATATAGTAATAACTCGTACTGAGTTAAATGGGAAACGATTGGGTGCGCTTCGCTTAAGAAATCAGTATGGAATCAACATCAGTAGAGTGTATCGATCGGGAGTTCGTCTTTTGGCCACTTCAGATTTAACGCTTCAATTGGGAGATAGACTTACTGTAGTGGGAGAGGAGACAGCGATAGAGAATGTTACTAAGGTTCTAGGAAACACGGTAAAGAGTTTGAGTGAACCCAACTTAGTTGCTGTGTTTGTTGGTATTGTCCTTGGACTCGCTCTTGGGGCTATTCCTATCTCTATTCCTGGAATAACTGTTCCAATAAAGCTAGGGTTGGCTGGTGGACCTATTGTTGTTGGTATCCTTATTGGAAGATTTGGACCTAGAATGCATATGGTGACCTATACTACTCGAAGTGCAAACCTAATGTTGCGTGCTTTGGGACTCTCAATGTACTTAGCTTGCCTGGGTTTAGATGCTGGAGCAAACTTTTTTGAAACAATTGTTCGCCCTGAGGGGTTATTATGGATAGGACTTGGTTTTGGATTAACCATTTTACCGGTACTCTTAGTAGGAGTCTTAGCGCTTAAATATGCAAAGATTGACTTTGGCTCCTTATCGGGAATGTTATGTGGTAGTATGGCAAACCCAATGGCTTTGGACTATGTGAACGATACTATACCTGGTGATCATCCTGCAGTGGCTTACGCTACAGTATATCCCTTGAGTATGTTCTTGCGAGTTATTATCGCACAGTTAATTCTAATGTTCTTTTTATAACTGAAAACCTTTTAAAATTGTAATTAATGGTAGTTAAAAGTTCGATAGCACTAGATAGTGTGAAGAAAGATTTAAGGTACTTACAGCTATTGTCCAGAAGTTTTCCAACAATAGCCGATGCTAGTACTGAAATAATAAACTTAGAAGCTATATTGAACCTTCCAAAGGGTACAGAGCACTTCTTAACAGATATCCATGGAGAGTATGAGGCTTTCCAACACGTGTTAAAAAATGCCTCAGGGTCTGTAAAAAGAAAAGTAAATGAGATCTTTGGTAATACACTTCGAGATCGTGAAAAGAAGGAGCTATGTACGCTCATTTACTATCCTGAAGAGAAGCTTCAGCTGGTAAAATTAGAGGAAGAAGATATCGTAGACTGGTACATCATTACATTGAATCAGCTGGTAGAGGTATGTAGAAATGTATCTTCTAAATATACTCGCTCAAAGGTAAGAAAAGCTCTACCCAATGAGTTCTCTTATATTATTCAAGAGCTTTTGCATGAGTCGACAGTAGATCCTAATAAGGAGGAGTATGTAAATGTGATTATACGTACAATAATCTCTACCAAACGTGCTGAGCCTTTTATTATTGCGATGTGTAACTTGATTCAGCGATTAACAATTGATTCTCTACATATTGTAGGGGATATCTTTGATCGTGGTCCTGGTGCACATATTATCATGGATACACTTTGTGATTATCATAATTTTGATATTCAGTGGGGAAATCATGATATTCTTTGGATGGGAGCGGCCTCTGGAAACTATAGCTGTATAGCAAATGTTCTTCGTGTGTCTATGCGTTATGGTAACCTCACCACCTTAGAGGATGGTTATGGTATTAATTTATTACCATTAGCAACATTTGCAATGGATACCTATGGTGATGATCCTTGTACTGTCTTTAAACCCAAAACAAAGTTTGCCGATTCTAAATTTAACCAACGTACCTTACGTTTGGTTACTCAGATGCATAAGGCTATCAGTATTATTCAGTTTAAGCTTGAGGCCCAAATCATAAATAGAAGGCCTGAGTTTAATATGCAAGATAGGAATCTTTTGCATAAGATGGATTTAGAGCGTGGTGTGTTTGTGCATGAGGGTAAAGAGTATAAGTTACTAGATACTAATTTTCCAACAATAGACCCTAAGGATCCTTATAAGCTAACCGAAGAGGAGCAGGAGGTGATGGATAAGATTCACTACTCATTTATGAATAGTGAGAAGTTGAGAAAACATATGCGTTGTTTATACTCTTATGGTGGTATGTATATGATCTCTAATTCAAACCTTCTTTATCATGCATCTGTACCTTTAAATAAGGATGGATCTTTTAAAAAGGTGAAAATCCAAGGGGAAACCTATTCTGGTAAATCTTTATTAGATAAGGCTGATCAACTAATAAGAATGGCCTATTTCGAAGATCCTAACGATCCCGATCAGCAGTTTGCTTTGGATTATGTTTGGTATCTGTGGTGTGGACAAAACTCACCTTCTTTTGATAAGGAGAAAATGGCTACATTTGAGCGCTATTTTATAGCAGAAAAAGCTCTTCATAAAGAGGCTAAAGGGTTTTACTATACACTGAGAAATGAGGAGGAGGTTTGTTTACGCATTCTCGATGAGTTTGGTGTAGATGGTCCACATGGACATATTATTAATGGTCATGTTCCTGTTAAAACTTTGAAAGGTGAGCAACCTATAAAAGCCGGTGGTAAGCTTTTAGTGATTGATGGAGGATTTTCAAAAGCCTATCAACCTGAAACAGGAATAGCAGGTTATACTTTAGTTTATCACTCGCATGGTTTACAATTGGTTCAACACAAACCTTTCGAGTCTAGGCAGAAAGCTATTGTTGAGGGACAGGATATTAAATCGACAACGCATGTTATAGAGTTTAACTCTCAACGAATGATGGTTAAGGATACAGATAAGGGAGAAGAACTTGTTGAACAAATTAAAGATATAGAGAAACTATTAGTGGCTTATCGTACAGGGTTAATTAAAGAAAAAGAGTAAGCTTTGTACTCAGGTTCTAAAAAGGGGGAGACCGACTGGTCTCCCCCTTTTTAGAATATCTTTGTGTCTCGTCCTGGAATAGCCTTACCTTAAAAAAGGTAATGTTATGGAAGAGTTAAATACTCAGTATGTTAAACGTACGCAAAAGGACTACAGCTCATTCTTCATACTGTAGCAGTTAAGTAGAGTATGGTTTTATCACCAAAACCGATGCAATGCACAAGTATGGCATACAAGGTAATGCTACAATTAGCCGTTGGTGTATAAAACAGGGTAACTTTAGGGGGTATAGTTTAAAATCATCTTCCCTTGTAAAGAACTACCCCTCCTTCAATTAGCCAGCCATTGTCAAAGGTTTGTGATTTGTTATAATGTCTACTCTTTCCATACCCCGTAGAGATAAAAGCAGACAGGTTTTTGTGAAGTTGATATTCCATGTTTACTCTTGCTTGAAGAGCAAATAGCCTCTTGGGAATATCTTTCTCTTTGTCCTTATTACTGAAAGTTTCAATGTGTTGATATCCTAAATCGCTACTAAGTAGGATTTTTTTGCAGGGAGAGTAGGCTAAACCTGCTCTATAAAAAGCCGCAGCCGAAAATTTATCGCTGAAATCGAGGTAATGTGTTCCTAAACCTACTATTGTATAGAAAAGATTGTTGCGAAATCGAACTCCAAAGTTTGTTTTAGTGGCATTTCCACCAAAGAGCATATATTCTACTTTTGTTTCTGGGTTGGCATTAACCAGTCCTAACTGTAAGCCTTTTAACTGCTCTTTTCTGTAGTTTACTAATCCTATTTGAAGTCCGCTTCCGCTTTTAGCAAAGTTAAGAGGAGCTATTTGTACTCCTATTAGCTTATCTCCTGCAACGTTTGCTAACCCTGCTATTTGTACTCCTTTGTGCGTATTTCCCGTTATGTTGCTAAGTCCTGCTAGTTGTATTCCTTTGGCTTGAGTTCCAGTAATATTTAGCATTCCTGCAAGGGCTATCCCTGTAGAGTTTTCGCCTGTAATAGTTGCAAGTCCTCCCACTTGTATTCCTTTCGCGTCATTCCCGATTAAGTTGGTTAGTCCACCAATAAGAACTCCTTTTTGCTCAACTCCTACGATATTCCCCAGTCCACCTATCCCTATTCCAGTAAGTGTACTCCCAGTAATGTGAAAGAGTCCTGTTGCATTGATTCCGGTGAAATTACGCCCATTTATATTTGTAAATCCCGAAAGCTGGATACCACCAGAATGATATTCATTCGTATTGAAAAAACCACTAATTTGTATGCCTTTTGCACCTTGTATAGTTTTACTAGAGAATAGGTTGACTCCTACACCATGTAATTTATTCATTTTAGATGCTAGACCAAGGTTGAGGTATGAGGTTTGATCCAGTTGAACAGGCTGGGTGGATAAGTTATTCCATAGTGAAAGATTTATTCCTGCACTCTTGTTTTGTGCAGAAACAAAAGTAGCACTCAAAAGGAGTGCTACTAGTATAGTTTTTCTTATTGACTTTATCATAGTTCTATAAACCTTTTGTTAGCCAATAAAGATAGCTTTTTTTATTAATTATCCCTTTGCTTCTTGGTATAAATAGCGTTTTATGCTTCGTTTTGGAGTTTTCTCAAACTCTTCTGGATAAATTTTAACTTTGTAGAGCTGACTATAATTGGGAAGAAGCTCGTTGATGTTTTTTCTGTTTTCCTCCATAATACGCTCTATATCAACCTCTGTTAAACCTGCGGCATAAAGAGCTTCAAAGTCAGGATAAATAAGTCCAACCAAACGTTCATTTTGTTGAACAACCAAGCTTTCTGTAACATAGGGCATGTTGTTTAGCTTATCTTCAATCTCTTCAGGATAAATATTTTGCCCATTTGCACTGA
This sequence comes from Bacteroides sp., assembly GCA_030151845.1. Classification (GTDB taxonomy): domain Bacteria; phylum Bacteroidota; class Bacteroidia; order Bacteroidales; family Bacteroidaceae; genus Bacteroides_E. The sequence continues at coordinate 4,815 of JASLCM010000218.1, read as the reverse complement.
GAAGCATGTTTTTACTACGCCCTTTAATAGTGACATTACCAAGCTCATCAATTAATCCGAGGTCGCCTGTTCGGAGCCAGCCATCTTTATCAATAGCCTCTTTTGTAGCCTCTTCATTTTTGTAGTAACCTATCATTAGATTATCTCCTTTACAAATAATCTCTCCAGGAATTGTCATAGGATCGGGTGAGTCTATTTTTACCTCCATCCTTGGAGCTGCCTTACCACAAGATCCTAATTTGAAGTTCTCCCATCCCTCATAACAGATAATTGGGCCACATTCAGTCATTCCATAACCAACGGTATAAGGGAAATTTATTATTTTAAGAAACTCTTCAACCTCTTTATTAAAGGCTGCACCTCCAACAATTACTTGTACAAAGTTTCCTCCAAAGGCATCTACAACCTTATCTCTAATTGATGCTCTAATCTTATCATTCACTAAAGGAACTTTCATCAAAAACTTCATAGTTGGGGTTTGAAGCTTTGGTAATACGCTCTTTTTGATAATCTTCTCTATGATTAAGGGTACCGCAACAACTAAATTTGGCTTAACCTCTGCAAAAGCTTTAAATATAACTTTTGGGCTAGGTATTCTTGTTAAGAAGAAGATTTGACAGCCCACAGAAAACTCATAGAGAAATTCAAAAGCAAGACCATACATATGTGCCATAGGTAACATAGCTATGGTCTTATTACCTGGCTGTAGGTCTAATACCTCAAAAGCAAACTTAGTATTCGACCAGAGCGACCTGTAGGGTAACATTACTCCTTTGGAATAACTTGTAGTTCCTGAAGTGTAGTTGATTACTGCTAGTTCATCTAGTTTGTCTTTGTGATAGTTTATATGCTCAACGCGGAAGTTCTTAGGATACTTTTTCCCGAACATTTCGTTGAGGTGTTCTCTTGCGTAAGAGAGTTTCTTGTTTTTAGAAAGTAGTAGTGAGAAGTCATTCATAAGAACAACCCCCTCTATCTCAGGCATCGCACTCTCGTCTAGATTTTCCCAAACAACGTCTCCAACAAAGAGTAGTTTTGCTTCAGAGTGATTCACAATGTTGTGAACATTATCGGCTTTAAACTCATGAAGAATAGGTACTGCTATAGCTCCATAAGTGAGAATTGCTAAAAAAGTAACGCCCCAATGTGAACTGTTCTTTCCACAAATAGCAATTTTATCTCCTTTTTTTATCCCTGCTTGTTCAAAGATAATGTGAACCTTCTCTATTTTTCTTGCTACATCTTTATATTGTAGCGTTGCGCCATCGTAATCGGTAAGAGCATCTAAATCCCAATTTTTCTTGATGCTGTTCTCGATAAAGGCAATAAAACTTTGTTCCATGCTTTGCACATTTGTTTAAATATTGCGCAAATATACCTTTTTCCTTATAGACTGCAAGACTTTTTATGTAAAAAGGAGTTTTTTAAGCTATTTTGTAGGTTTAATTTAGTGACTTAAATACCACTCGTATAGTAGGTTAACGCCATCTTCTACCTCTATTTTATGTTTCCAACCCAAATGGTGTAATTTACTGACATCTGTTAGCTTTCTAGGGGTTCCATCTGGTTTATTCGTATCGAAAAGGAGGGTTCCTTTATAGTTAACAGTCTCTTTTACTAGGTTTGCCAACGCTTTTATCGAGATCTCCTTTCCTGTACCTATGTTGATGTGACAGTTCTTTATCTCCTTATCCTTAGGGTTATATGTGTCTTTAAAGTCTACATTCTCCATGATGAAGACACAGGCATCGGCCATCTCTTCACTCCATAGAAATTCTCTTAGCGGAGAACCTGATCCCCACAATACAAGTGCTTTGGATTGAATACCAAACTGATGAAGTCTTCTACTTATTTTATCTTCAGGATCACTAGGGGAGATACCACGAATTGGTCGTTTGCTCAGATCTTCGCGTATAGCCTCCCAGTTCTGTTCGTAGAGAGCCTTTGCAAGGTGCATCTTCCTAATCATAGCTGGTAGAACATGACTATTCTCCAAGTCGAAATTATCATTGGGACCATAGAGGTTAGTAGGCATTACAGCTATGTAATTGGTATTGTATTGAATATTGAAGCTCTCACACATCTTTAATCCTGCAATTTTAGCTATTGCATAGGGTTCATTGGTGTACTCTAATGTACCAGTTAAGAGTTCTTCCTCTTTGATGGGCTGCTTTGCATCCCTGGGGTAAATGCATGTACTTCCTAAAAAGAGAAGCTTCTTAACCTGATGAGCAAAAGACTCTCCAATTACATTTTGCTGGATTTGGAGATTATTATAGATAAAGTCTGCACGGTAGGTATTATTAGCAAGAATACCACCTACATAGGCAGCAGCAAGAAATACATAATGTGGTTTCTCTTTATCGAAAAAGGATTGAACAGCACTGCGGTCCAAAAGATCTAATTCTTGATGAGTTCGACCAATCAGGTTTGTGTACCCTCTCTTTTTGAGATTATTCCAGATGGCAGAGCCAACGAGTCCTTTGTGCCCTGCTATATATATTTTATCTTGTTTATTCATGCCTTTTTTTATGTGCTTTCGCTATATAAGCCAAGTCTGCCTGTACCATCAATGATACTAGCTCTTCAAAGCTTGTTTTTCTAGGGTTCCACCCTAATATCGTTTTAGCCTTTGTGGGATCACCTAGGAGTTGTTCCACTTCAGTAGGGCGAAAATACTTGGGGTCTACTTCAATAAGAACTTTTCCAGTCTCCGTATCAACACCTCTCTCTTCCACTCCTTTGCCTTCCCATTTAAGGCTTATTCCTGCCTCTTTAAATGCTAGGGTGCAAAACTCACGAACAGTATGCATTTCTCCTGTTGCGATAACAAAGTCTTCAGGAGTATGGTGTTGTAACATTAACCACATACACTCTACATAGTCTTTTGCATAGCCCCAGTCTCTTTTTGCATCAAGATTACCCAAATAGAGTTTGTCCTGTAAACCTTGAGTGATACGTGCTGCAGCCAATGTTATTTTTCGGGTAACGAAGGTTTCTCCTCTTCGTTCACTCTCATGATTGAATAGGATTCCATTTACAGCAAACATTTGATAGCTCTCTCTGTAGTTTTTAGTAATCCAAAAAGCATATTGTTTTGCTACACCATAAGGTGATCTTGGATAAAAAGGAGTGGTCTCTTTTTGAGGTATCTCTTGGACCTTTCCAAAAAGTTCGGAGGTTGAGGCTTGATATATTTTTGTCTTTTTTTCCAATCCTAATATTCTTACAGCCTCAAGAATGCGTAGTGTGCCTAATGCATCTGTCTCAGCAGTGTACTCTGGAACATCGAAAGAGACCTTTACATGGCTTTGTGCAGCCAGGTTATAAATTTCATCGGGTTGGATGAGCTGAATGATACGGATTAGTGAGCTACTGTCTGTTAAATCACCGTAATGCAACTCTATCGATCTCTCTTGTCTCATGTCTCTTACCCATTCACTAAAATAGAGATGTTCGATTCTACCGGTATTAAAAGTTGAAGATCGGCGAATAATACCATGAACTTCGTATCCTTTCTCAAGTAAAAATTCAGCAAGATAAGATCCATCCTGTCCAGTTATTCCAGTTATTAATGCTTTTTTTGTTTGCATGGCATAAGAGATGTAGTTATTACTATTAAGATATACAAAACTCGGAATATTTTATTAAACAGACAAGGAAAAGTAGAGTTGGTATTTTGAAGATAATAAAAGGGCAGGCTTAATTAAGCCTGCCCTTTTATATAAACGTATTATCAGATTCTATTTAATCTCGATGACACGTTGCTTTTTCTTCGTTTCTTCTTCCGAAAGTTTGGGTATGTTAATGTGTAACACCCCATTGTCTACCTCTGCAGCAATTTTATCTTTATCTACATTGTCTGGCAGTAAAATAGTTTGCTGATATTTAGCATAAGAGAATTCACGTCTTAGGTAGCGAGACTCTTCGTTTTCTTCTTTCTTCTCTTCTTTTTTCTCCATTGTTAGAGAAAGGTTGTTGTCTTCATCTATTCTAACAACAAAATCCTCTTTACATAAACCTGGAGCAGCTACCTCAACTAAATACTTATCTTTTTTCTCTATTACATTAACTGCAGGTGCAGTAGAACTTCTTCCAATCCATTCGTTACCGAAAAAATCATTAAAGATACTTGGTAACCAATTTTGATTTGATCTTGTAGGCATCATAATTTTATCTCCTTATCTTTAATTAGTTAAACATGTTATTTAGCTTATAATCAGCTAATAAATTCACTAATAGTAGTGCAAAGGTGATGCCAATGGATTAAAAACCTGTTTAGCCGACAAAATGTCTGATTTTGCTGTTCATTGTCTTGATAATCATGACATTATGGCTTGTTATCTTCTGCAGATTCTTTTATATTCGCAATAATTACATTTATCCAAATCTTCAGTTTGGGTGTATGTAACATCCTCGAAGAAGATTTCGTTTAATAGTTCCAATAGCCTTTTTCTAAACTCATCTCTGATAATGGTAAAGTTACTCAGCTCTACTTTTTTATTTCTACTTCCCATTTCTATAATAGGGCTATATGTTCCGGAGGCGGCCCTGTGAATGTAGAGAAGGGAGGGAGCTACATGGTAGTCGGATTTTCTACTCACAATATCTGCATATAGAAAAGTTTGAAAAATATAACCAGGTCTATTTTTACTGGGAGTAAAAAGCTCATTGATTTCATTGAGTGATGAGGGAGTTCCTCCTGTTTTATAATCAATGATTCGTAAAACCCCATCCTTTAGATCTTGTCGATCAATAAAACCACCAAGATTTACTGTTAAAACTTCTGAGCCATTGGAGATGGTGACCTCCTCT
>JASLCM010000177.1 GCA_030151845.1 Bacteroides sp. | reverse complement strand
GTGCACTTGTATTTTTCAAAAATGAAAGAGATGATAGCTTTAGGAGGAATTGACTTCGTAGGCCACTGTGATAAAATTTACAAAAATGCTATGGCTTATTCTCCTAATCTGCGTCAGGAAAAATGGTATCAGGAACTTTTACTAGACTATTTTAAATGTATTGCTGCTGCAAGGCTTCCAATAGAGGTAAATACCAAAGCCTATGCAAAGGATAAGCTGTTTTTTCCTCATCGAGATCACTTTCAGTTATTAAAAGAGATGAATATTCCAGTTTTAGTTAATAGTGACGCACACTCTCCAGAAAAGTTGAACTGGGGGAGAAGAGAAGCGCTGAAAGAACTACGTAAAAATGGAATTACTAAAATTTTAGAAATGCATCAAAACCAGTGGAAAGAGGTTTCTATTGATTTGTGCTACTCATGAATATAATCTATTTTTGCAGTCTTGAAAAAAGAATGAAACTCAAAAATAGAGATAGACGACTTTAATAAAAGAATTATGCCCAAAATATCTACAAGGGGAGTAGCTATGCCAGCTTCACCGATACGAAAATTAGCCCCTTTAGCTGATGCAGCGAGAGAGCGTGGAGTACATGTATATTCTTTGAATATAGGCCAACCCGATATTGAGACTCCAGAGATAGCTATAAATGCTGTTCGAGAGATTGATAAGAAAATATTAGATTATAGCCCTAGTGGCGGATTGCTTAGCTATAGGAAGAAGCTAACTAATTATTATAAGAAGTTCAATATAGATTTATCGCCCGAAGATATCATCATCACCACAGGTGGATCAGAAGCTGTTCTATTTGCTTTTTTATCTTGCTTAAATCCAGGAGATGAAATTATTATCCCAGAGCCTGCTTACGCCAACTATATGGCTTTCGCTATTTCTGCAGGTGCAGTTATTCGTACCTTACCTACCCGTATAGAAGATGGATTTGCGCTTCCAAGTGTTGCTGAGTTTGAAAGCTTAATTAACGAGCGAACAAAAGGTATTTTGATATGTAACCCAAATAATCCAACAGGCTATGTCTATAATGAAACTGAAATGAATCAGATTCGGGATTTAATTTTGAAATACAACCTCTTTTTATTTTCAGATGAGGTTTATCGAGAGTTTATTTACACCGATTATCCTTATATTTCAGCCTGTCACCTAAAAGGGGTGGAAGATCATGTTGTTCTTATCGATTCTGTCTCTAAGCGATATTCAGCTTGTGGAATAAGGATAGGAGCTTTAATAACAAAAAATAAAGAGGTTAAAGCTGCAGTGATGAAATTCTGTCAGGCAAGATTGAGTCCTCCTCTTCTGGGACAGGTTGCAGCCGAAGCAGCCTTAGATGTATCCGATGAATTTTTTGATACTGTATATGATGAGTTTTTAAGAAGAAGAGATTGCTTAATAGAAGGGTTAAATCGAATCCCTGAAGTTTACTCACCAATTCCTATGGGAGCATTTTATACGGTAGCTAAACTACCAATAGATGATGCTGACCGGTTCTGTGCATGGTGTTTAACAGATTTCAACTACGAAGGAGAAACAGTTTTTATGGCCCCAGCTACTGGGTTCTACACATCTACTGGCTTTGGAAAAGATGAAGTTCGTATTGCATATGTCCTAAAAGAATCGGATCTTACACGCGCACTATTTATTTTAGAGAAAGCCTTAGAAGCTTACCCTTATAGAACTAAGCCCAATAAATGAGATTTGAGTTTTTCATAGCTAAACGTATCTTTAGAAACAAAGAAACTGGGCAGAAGATGTCTAAACCAGCTGTACTAATTGCTATGGCTGGTATAGCTGTAGGACTTGCTATTATGTTAATCTCAATTTCCATTATTATAGGGTTTAAAAAAGAGGTTAAACAGAAGGTTTTTGGTTTTAGCTCGCATCTACATATCATGAATTTTGATGCTATAGGCTCCTATGAAACTTCACCAATAGTATATTCCGATAGTTTGGCAGTTTTTTTAGAGAAGAGTGACGAACTAAAACATATTCAGCGATACTCTACCAAACCAGGGATGATTAAGACAACCAGTGATTTCCAGGGAGTTGTTTTTAAAGGCATTGGTCAGGAATATGATCTGGAATTCTTACGAAGTAATTTAGTTGAAGGTGAAATTCCTGATTTCTCAGACGATATAGGTAGCAATCAAATTGTTATTTCTAAAAACCTAGCTTTGAAGTTAGGTGTCTCACTTGGTGAACGTCTTTATAGTTATTTCATTCAGGATCAAATAAGAGTTAGACGATTTCTGGTGGCTGGTATCTATGAAACTAATTTTAGTGATTTTGATAAATACTTTATCCTAACAGATATCTATACAGTTAACCGCTTAAATAAATGGGGGGTGAATCAAGTGAGTGGTTTGGAGTTAGAACTTAAGAATTACAGCTTGCTGCCTCAGGTTACAACTTATTTTGCCGAAACTTTAAATGGTGTAGAAGATGGATTTGGAGGACGCTATTATGTGCAAAACATAGAAGAAATTAATCCACAGGTATTTGCTTGGCTTGATCTTCTAGATCTAAACGTATGGGTTATTTTAGGGCTGATGCTTGGTGTGGCTGGTTTCACTATGATTTCAGGTTTGCTAATAATAATGATAGAGCGAACCTCTATGATAGGACTCCTAAAAGCCTTGGGAGCTTCAAATAGAAAGATACGTAAGGTCTTTTTGTGGTTAGCCTTTTTCCTGGTTGGGCGAGGAATGTTTTGGGGGAATGTGATAGGTTTAGGATTTTACTTCATTCAAGATACCTGGCATCTCTTTAAGTTAGACCCTTCCACTTACTACGTAGATACAGTACCAGTAAATTTGAATATTCTTGTTTTTATTCTTGTAAACGTTGGAACTTTAATAGCCTCCTTGCTCATGCTAATTGGACCAACCTATCTAATAACTAAGATTGCTCCAGCCTCTTCCATGAAATATGAATAGGTTATCTTCTAAGAAAATCCTCTCTGTGTCGAAAAAGTAAGCTTATTTTTCTCCTTAGATATCTAAAGGGTTGGGCAAGATCAAAAATAGGAAGTAGAAAGAAGAATCTATTGTGTAGTCCTATTTTCTTTGCTGTCCAATTAATAATTACTGTTAGAAGGATAAATCTTATCATCATAATAAGTGAAATAATAGTTAAAGGTAGCCATAATTGTGCATATAGACAATAACAAAAACCTATAAAGGCTTGAACAAAAAGGGTTAGTAGAAGGTATTGCTCTGTAACGAAAAGCTTAAATTCTACTCCAATTAATTTGCGGAAAGAGACTAGTTTGTGAAGCGCTTTTTCCTCCCATGCTTTTCTAGGCGTATTAAGGTTGGTGTGAAGTAGTAAGCTCTCTTGTGAAAAGTCAACCCGGGTATTCTTGCTGTTTGTTATTTCATTAATAAAAAGATCATCACCTCCCTCTAAAAGCGTTAGGTGAGATTGGAAACCTTGTGTCCTGGCAAATAATTCTTTTTTAAAGAGCAAGTTCTCTCCAGTTCCTCGATAAGGAGTTTTGTTGATAGCAGCTCCTAAGAATCTAAGAGTTTCTACGAAACTTTCAAAAGAGTAAGCTCTTTCTCTAAGTGATGAGGTTGAATCGTATATTGATGGGGCAAGAACAACCTCAGTAGCTTCTGTTAGGTTTCTTGCTAAGCTACTTAACCAATGCTTGCTTAGAGGGGCTACAAAAGACTCTGTAGTTACAATCCATTCATACTGGCTAGCCTTAATTCCTATACTTAATGCTAATTTTTTTCTACTAACATATCGTGCAGATTCGGGCGTAAAGCTAATGTATAAATTATTATATTGAGCATATAACTCATCTAAAACCTCTTTACATTCTATGTTGTTGCCAATATTTATAACAATAACCTCGAAAACAGGATAGTCCTGCTCTAAAATTAGTGGTAGGTTTCTTTTTAAGTGATAAGCATCATCATTTACAGGAACGATAACTGAGAGTGGAGGTTGATTTATAGTTTGTTGTATTTTCCCTTTTTTACGTTTCCTAAAATGTCTGATGGGGGCGGAGTAGGTAATTATAAGGTAGAGTATTTGAATAAAAACTAAGGTCCCTAAAAGGACTAAGAATGTTACTGTTATAGCATCCATAATAAATTCATTATCTAATTGAAGTACAAAAGTACAATAATATTTGATGGAATGGATGTTCTTGATTGAAAGTTACTCTGCATAAATCTTGTGAAAATAGCTCGTGTTGTATTATCTTTGGACTTGAAAAAATAAAAAAATAAGAAAAATGAGTAAAAAAAGTCTTTTGACTGTATTGTTATTAGTTGGATTACCTCTCTCTTTTGTCTATGCAGACTCAACAAAAGAGGAGGAACCAATAGAGAAGAAATGGACTGTTAAAGGTATTACAGGTGTAAACTTGTCACAGACTTCACTTGTGAACTGGTCGGCTGGAGGTGAGAATACAATAGCTACTAATGTCTATTTAAATGTTGCTGCAAACTATGTTAAAGGGAAGTTGAGTTGGGATAATGACCTTTCGACAGAATATGGAACAACTTACACGAGTAGTAATAAGTGGGTTAAAAGTGTGGACAAATTAGCTATTGCAACCAAACTTGGTTATAAAATGTCAGGGAAATGGTATTTAAGTGGTTTAGCCGACTTCAGAACTCAATACGATAAGGGGTACAAGGATAATAAAAAAGAGCAATATATCTCTAAACTGTTAGCTCCAGCTTATACTAATATAGCTATAGGTGCCGATTATAAACCAAATAAGAACTTATCTGTTTTTATGTCTCCCGTTACAGGAAAGATGACAATAGTACGCGATGATTACTTATCATCTATAGGTGCATTTGGAGTAAAGGAGGGGAAGAAGTTTCGTGGGGAATTTGGTGCCTATGTAAAAGGTGATCTCTCTTATGAAATAATGAAAAATGTAACTCTTCTATCGAAAGCAAG
>JASLCM010000169.1 GCA_030151845.1 Bacteroides sp. | reverse complement strand
AGAAAGTAGACAGTCTACTTTCTCTTGTGAAACATCAGGTTTTAACATACTTAAGACTAGAGTTTCTGAAAATAAATCTCCTACGATGTAATTGATATCCTTTTTAAGTTGTCTTCTACTTGCCATATCGCTATAGATTATTTGATTATTTACTGGTAAAGATAAGGATTTATTTTAAGTAAAGAACTATGTCTATAAAAATATAGAATTGACCTGATCCTTTCCTTTAATGATGCTTAATAATTTTGACTCTCCTTCTGCTTCTCTCTATCTTTGCGAACTGTAGATAAAATCAACAGTTTGTAGCTAAATGTCTTGAGTGAATATAATGGGTGGTTTTGTCAACTATATTGATTATTAGTTTGTTGTGTCTTATAAACCGCTTTGGCATACTGTTTGACCTTATACAAGGTATACCTTTTATAGAAAACAAAAAATAGAGATAAAACATGGATATCAGAAAAATGAGTTCAGTAAAAAAGGTTTCTTTATTATTGACTTTGGTCTTGTTAATAGGAAGCTTAGTATATTTTTTACGTCCAAAAGAGGAAGAGAAATTCCTTCCTGTGGTTGCCGTGGATCAGGTTGATCGACGAGATGTTGAAATTTATGGAGAATATGTAGGAAGAGTGCGTGCTCAACAATTTGTTGAGGTTCGAGCGAGAGTAGAAGGGTATTTGGAAAGTATGTTATTTGCAGAGGGAACTTCTGTGGTGAAAAATCAAGTTCTGTTTGTTATTAACAGAGATATCTATAAGGCTAAAGCAGATAAAGCTGCGGCACAATTGAAAAACGCCAAGGCTCAGGCTTTAAAAGCAGAGCGGGATTTTCAAAGAATTGAACCATTGTTCGAACAGAAGGCTGCTAGTCAGCTAGACCTAGACAATGCTGAGGCTGCACTGGCTAGTGCTAGAGCTAATGTAGCTATGAGTGAGGCCGATTTAGCTCAAGCCAATTTAGAATTAAGTTATACAGAAGTTCGTTCTCCTATCTCAGGCAAGATAAGTGAACGTAATGTAGATATTGGTTCACTTGTTGGCCCTGGAGGAAAATCTTTATTGGCGACCGTTGTTAAAAGCGATACCGTTTTGGTGGATTTTAGTTTGACTGCTCTGGATTTCTTAAAGAGCAAAGAGAGAAATATTGAGCTGGGAAGATTAGACTCAACACGTTCCTGGCAACCTAACATATCAGTAACCTTGGCAGATAACTCTATTTATCCCTATCGGGGTGTTGTTGATTTTGCAGAGCCACAGGTAGATCCCAAAACAGGTACATTTTCTGTTAGAGCAGAAATGCCGAATCCGCAGGGAGTGCTTCTTCCAGGACAGTTCACTAAAGTTAAGCTCTTGTTGGATGTGAGAGAACAGGTCTTGGTTGTACCAGCTAAGGCCTTGATTATAGAGAAAGGCGGAGCCTATGTTTATGTTGTCGATCTAAATAACATTGTACAAAAGCGTTTTATTGAGCTTGGGCCCGAATCTGGAAATGATGTGGTAGTTGAACGTGGTTTGGCATACAATGAACGTATAGTGGTAGAAGGTTATCACAAGCTTGCTCCTGGCATGGAGGTGCGAATAACCAATGGTAATAGTGAAAAGTAAAAAGGAAAAGTAATTATGAAAGTTGATTTTTTTATAGATCGTCCAGTCTTTTCTGCAGTAATCTCTATTCTAATTGTTATTCTTGGCTGCATTGGGTTGATGCAGCTGCCTGTAGATCAGTATCCACAGATAACACCTCCTGTGGTGAGAATAAGTACCTCATATTCTGGAGCAAGTGCTGTTACAGTTTCCCAAGCAGTGGCTACCCCTATTGAGCAAGAGCTTAATGGTACACCAGGAATGTTATATATGGAGTCGAGTAGCTCTAACACAGGAGGATTCTCTGCTGTATTAACTTTTGATATCTCAACAGATCCAGATTTGGCTGCAGTAGAGGTTCAAAACAGAGTGAAACTGGCAGAATCTCGTCTGCCTGCCGAAGTGGTGCAAAATGGCATTTCAGTAGAAAAACAGGCAGCTAGTCAGCTGATGACCCTAAGTTTAAACTCGAGTGACCCTAAGTTCGATGAGATTTACTTAAGTAATTTTGCAACAATAAATGTGATTGACCTTCTTAGGAGAATCCCTGGTGTGGGGCGAGTCTCTAACATTGGAAGTAGATATTATGCCATGCAAGTGTGGGTTCAACCCGATAAGTTGGCAAACTTTGGATTAACTGTACAAGATTTGAAGTCGGCTTTGCAAGAGCAGAACCGTGAGTCGGCAGCTGGAGTCTTAGGTGGACAACCTGTGCAAGGCTTGGACATAACTATCCCTATAACAACGCAAGGAAGATTATCTACGGTAGGGCAGTTTGAAGACATTGTACTTCGCGCTACAGCCGATGGTTCTTTGATTCGTTTAAAGGATGTTGCAAAGGTCTCTTTGGAGGCATCATCATACTCTACCGAGAGTGGGCTTAATGGTGAAAATGCAGCTATACTTAGTGTCTATATGCTTCCAGGAGCTAATGCCATTGAAGTAGCAAAGAATGTTAAACAAGCGATGGAGGAGATTAGTGCAAACTTCCCAGAAGGATTGAGTTATGATATCCCTTTCGATATGACATCCTATATCTCAGCTTCAATCAGTGAGGTTTATAAAACTTTATTCGAGGCGTTGGCCTTGGTTGTCCTTGTTGTCTTCCTCTCTCTTCAAAGTTGGAGAGCAACACTTATTCCTGTAGTTGCTGTTCCTATTTCTTTGATTGGAACTTTTGGCTTTATGCTTATTTTTGGTTTCTCCTTAAATCTTCTCACCCTCCTTGGCCTGATTTTAGCGATAGGTATCGTTGTGGATGATGCTATTGTGGTTGTGGAAAATGTGGAGCACATTATGGAACAAGAGAAAATAGGGGCCTATGAAGCTACTAAAAAAGCAATGTCTGGGCTAACTGGAGCTCTTGTTGCAACCTCTTTGGTATTAGTTGCAGTTTTTGTCCCTGTGAGCTTCCTTGCAGGAATAACCGGACAACTCTATAGACAGTTTACGATAACGATAGCTGTGTCTGTAGTGATTTCAACAATTGTAGCATTAACTCTGAGTCCTGTTATGTGTTCGCTGTTACTGAAACCAGCTAGTAAGAAAAAGAAAAACATTGTTTTTAGGAAAATAAATGTTTGGTTACGCTTAGGCTCAAACAGATACATCAACGTATTAAAGAGAGTTATTCGAAATCCTAAGCGCTTAACAGCAGCTTTTGGTATGATGATTGTCGCCATCCTAATTATACACCGTTTAGTCCCAACAAGTTTCTTACCAGTAGAAGATCAGGGCTTTTTTAAGGTGGAGCTTGAGTTACCAGAAGGAGCTACATTAGAGAGAACACGTACGGTCACAAACCGTGCAATAGAATACTTGAAAAATAGACCAGAAGTAGACTATGTGCAGAATGTTACTGGTAGCAGTGGGCGGGTTGGTAGTAGTCAGGCTAGAAGTCTATTAACCGTTATACTTAAACCTTGGGAGGAGAGAAAGCAAATCAGTATTACCGATTTAATGAAAGAGATACGTGCTGATTTTAGTGAGTATCCTGAATCTAAGGTTTACATATCGACTCCTCCAGTTATTCCAGGTCTTGGTTCCTCTGGAGGATTTGAAATGCAGTTGGAAGCACGAGGTGATGCAACCTTTGATGATTTAGTACATGCGGTTGATACTATGCTTTATTATGCTGAGCGAGAAAAGGCCTTGGTGGGTGTGTCTTCCTCAATACAAGCCGAAATTCCACAGCTGTATTTTGATGTGGATCGTGATAAGGTGAAGTTATTGGGGGTGAAATTACCCGATGTGTTTGCGACAATGAAGGCTTATACGGGCTCCGTATATGTGAATGACTTCAATATGTTTAACAGAATATACCGTGTTTATATTCAAGGTGAAGCAGATTATCGAAAACACAAAGAGAATCTAAATCTCTTTTTCGTAAGAGGGGCAGGAGATGCAATGATTCCATTAACCGCTTTAGGAACAACTAGCTATACAACAGGTCCAGGGAGTATTAAGCGCTTTAATATGTTTACCTCAACGGTAATAACAGGAGAAGCAGCCTCTGGGTATAGCTCTGGCCAAGCAATGAATGTGATGGAAAAGATTGCTAAGGAGCATTTACCTAAAGACATAGGTTTTGAATGGAGTGGACTCTCTTTTCAGGAAAAGAGGGCTAGTGGTCAGACAGGAATGGTATTGGCACTTGTCTTTCTTTTTGTCTTCTTATTTCTTGCAGCTCAATACGAGAGCTGGAGTGTGCCTATTGCAGTACTTCTAACTTTGCCCGTAGCAGCTCTGGGCTCCTACCTGGGAGTGTGGATCTGTGGGTTGGAAAACGACATTTACTTCCAGATTGGTTTGGTTATGTTGATGGGACTAGCAGCGAAGAATGCAATATTGATAGTAGAGTTTGCGAAGGTACAAGTAGATCAAGGAGAAAATTTAGTAACAGCAGCATTAACAGCAGCTAAGCTACGGTTTAGGCCTATTTTGATGACCTCCTTAGCCTTTATTTTAGGAATGTTGCCTTTGGTACTAGGGAGTGGCCCAGGCTCAGCCAGTAGGCAGGCTATAGGGACGGGAGTTTTCTTCGGAATGATATTTGCAACCTTGTTAGGTATAATCTTTGTACCCTTCTTCTTTGTATTGATTTATAAATTAAAGAATAGATTAAAAGGCTGAGGCTGTTATGATAAAAAGAATAAAAGATAAAATCTGTATAAGTATAATGCTGGTGTTATTTATGACCTCTTGTAAGGTGGGAAGAGAATTCTCACGGCCCACAACAAGGGTGAAAAGTAACTTAATGTCGGTTGTAGATGAAACAAGTGTTGCAAACTTACCTTGGACCTCCATCTATCGAGATACCTTGTTAAATGGTTTAATAGAAGAGTCACTCTTGTACAATAAAGACCTTTTAATAGCAGTAGAACGATTAAACGAGTTGGCCGCACAAAAGCGGATAAGTGCTTCTAAACTTTTTCCACAGCTTGATGCGGAAATCGGAGCTAGTCGGAAGACGACTGATTATGGAGGAGATGACTTTAAGGGAACAACTACAATAAATGGGAAGTTTCTAGCCTCCTGGGAAGTAGACTTATGGGGTAATCTTAGATGGGGGAGAGAGGCTGCTGTGGCAGAGTACCTTATGGGAGTAGAGTCTAGACGGGCCTTGCAGATGACTTTGATCGCCGAAGTTGCTACAGCTTATTATGAACTTGTAGCTATGGATAATGAATTACAGAGGGTCAAGCAGACATTAGAAGCAAGAAAAGAGGGGGTACGCCTCGCTCGGCTGCGGTTTGAAGGAGGATTAACCTCTGAAACGCCTTATCAGCAAGCACAGGTTGAGGTAGCTAGAACTGCAACTTTAGTTCCTGATCTGGAGAAGAGAATTTCACAAAAAGAGAATGATATTGCTTTCTTGGTAGGGAGATATCCAAGTGTAATAGAAAGGAGTAATGCTTTAGATTCTTATATGCTCTCAGTGGATATACCCTATGGATTACCTTCCGACTTATTAGAACGACGCCCAGATATTCGTGAAGCAGAGCAGCGGTTGAGGGTTGCAAATGCTAAAGTTGGTGTAGCTTATACCAACTTATTTCCTAAGTTGACAATAACAGCTAAGGGTGGTTTTGAAAATTCTGAACTTTCAGACTTCTTTAAGTCGCCCTATAGTTTGATTGATGGTGCTTTGTTATCTCCTATCTTTAAAATGGGCAAACATCGCTCTGAACTCAAGGCTCAAAAAGCATTGTATCAACAAGAGTTGTATCGGTATGAAAAGAGTGTTCTTAATGCATTAAAAGAGACTCACAATGCAATTATTTCTTATGAAAAGAGCAAAGAGATTTATGACTTAAAAGCCCGTCTAGAGCGGACTACACGAAATTATGTAGAGATGGCTCAGTTTCAGTATATTAAAGGAGTAATATCTTATATGGAGGTGTTGGACGCTCAACGTGGATATTTTGATGCTCAAATAGGATTAATTAATGCTGTAAAGGATGAACTTCTATCTGTGGTTCAGATCTATAAAGTGCTAGGAGGTGGGTGGTAAATCGCTAATTTTATTAAAAAGTGGGTACCTATTTTTATATTAGAGAAAAAAAGGCGAAATTTGCACCGTTTTGTAAGAAGAAATTATTCACACTATAAATATAGAAAGTAATATGACAAAGAGTGCATTACAAATTGCTAGATCAACTTATCAACCTAAGCTTCCTAAAGCATTAAAGGGATCAGTAAAAGTTGTTGCTGGTGCGCCAACTGAATCAGTTGCAGATCGTGATGAGATTAAAAAGCTATTCCCTAACACTTATGGAATGCCTTTAATTAAGTTTGTAGAATCTGATGAAAAAGTAGAACTTCCTGCTATGAACGTAGGAGTAATCCTTTCGGGTGGACAAGCTCCAGGCGGACATAATGTTATTTCTGGTCTTTTTGATGGTATTAAAAGCATTAATAAAGATAGTAAGCTTTATGGTTTTATTTTAGGACCTGGTGGATTTGTAAATCACGAATATAAAGAGTTAACCAGTGATATTATTGATGAATATCGTAATACCGGTGGTTTTGACATTATAGGTTCTGGACGTACAAAACTAGAGACAGAAGAGCAATTTGAAAAAGGGTATGAAATTCTTAAGAAACTTGGAATTAAAGCTCTTGTAATGATTGGTGGTGATGACTCCAATACAAATGCTTGTGTTCTAGCTGAGTATTATAAGGCTAAAAACTACGGTGTTCAAGTTGTTGGTTGTCCAAAAACAATTGATGGCGACTTGAAAAACGAAATGATTGAAACCTCCTTTGGATTTGACACAGCTTGTAAAGTTTACTCAGAGGTTATTGGAAACATTCAACGCGACTGTAATTCTGCTCAAAAGTACTGGCACTTTATTAAGCTTATGGGGCGCTCAGCTTCTCACATTGCTTTAGAGTGTGCTCTACAAGTACAGCCTAACATCTGTATCGTATCAGAAGAGGTTGAAGCAAAAGATATGTCTTTAGAAGATGTTGTGACCTATATTGCTGATATCGTTGCAAAACGTGCCGCGCAAGGTGATAACTTTGGTACAGTTCTTATTCCAGAGGGGCTAATAGAGTTTATTCCTGCAATGAAGCGTTTAATTGCAGAACTGAATGACTTCTTAGCTGCAAACTCAGAAGAGTTTTCACACATTAAGAGATCGCATCAACGCGATTATATTATTAGTAAACTATCTCCAGCAAATGCTGAGGTATATGCTAGCTTGCCAGAGGGTGTTGCTCGTCAGCTGACTTTAGATAGAGACCCACACGGTAACGTTCAGGTTTCTTTGATTGAAACAGAGAAGTTGTTATCAGAAATGGTTAGCACTAAACTTGCTAAGTGGAAAGCCGAAGGTAAATATGTAGGTAAATTTGCTGCTCAACATCACTTCTTTGGATATGAAGGTCGTTGTGCTGCTCCATCAAACTTTGATGCAGACTACTGCTATGCTCTAGGATTTAATGCTTCAGAGTTGATAGCTAATGGTATGACTGGTTACATGTCATCTGTGCGTAATACAACAGCTCCTGCAGAAGAATGGGTTGCTGGTGGTGTTCCTATCACAATGATGATGAATATGGAGCGTCGTCATGGAGAGATGAAACCTGTTATTCAAAAAGCATTGGTGAAATTAGATGGTGCACCATTCAAAGAGTTTGCTTCAAAACGTGAAGAGTGGGCATTTAACACCGCATATGTTTATCCAGGTCCAATTCAATACTTTGGTCCATCTGAAGTTTGTGATCAACCAACAAAAACATTGCAATTAGAACAAGCTAAATAAGCTAAGAACTTACTATATTAGCCGATAAATGCCATTTTACAGAAGTAAAATGGCGTTTGTCGGCTTTTTTATTATAATAATGGTTGGATGGTTGTACGTAAAAAAAGAGTCAAGAAGGTTACACCTAAGAAGCGAAAAGGGAAAAAGAAGAAGTCTGGTAGCAGAGTAAAGTCTATAAAAAAACTCTCTTTGTATGCAGGAGGGATTGTTTTTGTTGCTCTCTTTTTCTCTCTTTTTTATCTTTTGGGGATTCGTCCTTATCGATACATGTGGCGGAAGGTTGATGAAGAACAAATCTATGGAGTTGTTCTTCCAGAGAATTATGAAATTCATGGTGTAGATATCTCTCGTTATCAAGGAAAAATTGACTGGAAGAGGCTTTTAGAAAATAAATACTCAAAGCATCCTATTCATTTTGTCTTTATGAAGGCAACAGAGGGAGGAGACCATATAGACACAACTTTTCACTCTAATTTTTTTGAGGCAAAAAGGGCGGGGTTTATTAGAGGTGCTTATCACTTCTTTTCACCCACTACATGTATAAACAAGCAAGCCGATTTCTATAAGCAAACTGTGCAGCTTTTACCTGGTGATCTACCCCCAGTTCTAGACGTAGAGGTAAAAGGATCTCTTTCAAAAAAAGAACTAAAAGAACGTGTTTACTACTGGTTAACTGATATAGAAAAAGAGTATGGGGTTAAACCAATCATCTATACCTCTTATAAATTCAAAAATAAATTTTTAAGTGACTCAATATTTAACCAGTTTCCATACTGGATAGCTCATTATTATGTAGACTCTGTGCGGTATCAGGGGAAATGGACTTTCTGGCAGCATAGTGATATCGGTAAGGTTCCAGGAATAGAGAAAGAGGTTGACCTAAATGTTTTTAATGGTTCTCTTTTAGAGCTAGAACAGTTAACTATTCCTTAGAATTATCCTTTTAGAAAGATTAGGCGTGTCCAATTGTTTAAGCTATCTGAACTCTTGCTTTTTAAGCCGAGCTGTTTAGCCTTTTCTGTTAGAATCTTTACATCTTCACTGTAAAAGCCACTGATAATTAATAAGCCACCCTTTTTTAAAGCTTGCGTATAAGAGTTCATGTCTTCTAATAAAATGTTACGGTTAATATTGGCTAAAATAACATCGTAGGTCTCCTTGATAGGAAGAGTGCTTGCATCTCCCTTTTGTACAGAGATGTTTGTAATCTCATTTAAGGCAATATTTTCTAAGGAATTTCTAACACACCACTCATCAATGTCTATTGCTGTTATCGACTGAGCGCCTCTCATTGAAGATAGAAGGGCTAATATAGCAGTTCCACATCCCATATCAAGTACAACCTTGTCGTTGAAATCATGTTCTAGGATAGCTTTTACCATTAGTGTAGTAGTTTCATGGTGTCCTGTTCCAAAAGCCATTTGTGGGTTGATAATTATCTCATATTGCGCTGTAGGGACTTCTTTATGAAAGGTGCTGTGAATCACACACTTGTTATCAATGACTAATGGTTGGAAGAAATTTTTCTCCCATTCTTCATTCCAGTTTTTATCTTCTGCTTCTTTATAGGTGTACGTAATTGCTATTCCATCAAGAGGAAAATCGCTTATGGTTTGATCAATAAGACTTTGGTTGGCTAGTTTTACTTGTATATAAGCAAGTAAACTCTCTCCATCGTCTACAAATGAGTCAAATCCTACACTTCCTAAAACTGTGGGTAATATATCTTTAACAAGTTGTATGTTGGGTTCACTAAAGAATCTGTATTCAAGGTATTTCATATCTATAATTAATCTAGCGTACAAAGTTATCTATAAAGTTGAGGTGATAAAACATAATAGGCTAGAAGTATAGTAAAATGCAACAATTGTGTTGTTTATTTGTTGTGTATCTAAAGAGAGTTTTCTTAAAATAGGGATTTCCCTCAAGGTTATTGGGGATATTATTCCAGAAGGAAGCTTTTCTATTTTTACATTTGTAATGTGAAATAGTTCACAAGGATGATTAAAAGTAGTGGTTATGAAAAATATAGTTGTTTTATTGTTTTCTGCTTTGTTGTTGCCTGTGGCAGCTATGGCGCAAAGTGCAAGCGACGACCTTTACTTTGTTCCTAAAAAAAGTAAACAGGAGAAGTCTTCTGTTCAAACAATAGGAGGTAAAGAAACCTCCACAGTTCATGTTGGAGACCCTACGATGAGAACAGTGCATATTCGGGGCTCAAAGACAAATTCAAGAGATGTGGATGTTTATAATCGTCGGACTGATGGGAATTATCTATCAGAAGATGATTATTATGTTGATGATTTAGGAAACAATCAAGGGGATTGGGTCTATGGCTTTGAAGGATCGCGTGATGATTATGAATATGCTCAACGATTAATTCGCTTTAGAAATCCGCGTTATGCTGTGCACATAAGTAGTCCCTACTATTGGGATGTTGTTTATGGTTTGAACTCCTGGGATTGGAATGTATATACCGATGGGTGGTATGCCTATGCTTTTCCTACCTTTAGTAATCGTTTATGGTCTTCCTGGAGATTTGGATCATTAAGTTTTAACTGGGGATGGGGGTATTCAGGCTATCCTTATAGTTATTATCCTTATAGCTCTTGGTATGGGCCATCTTGGGGGTGGGGTGGACATTATCACCATCATCACTATTGGGGGTATCCTAGCTATTATCCCTATTATGGGGGGTATGTTCGTAGTAGACCAGGAACTAGAACCTATCGTAGGTCTTATTATCCAAACTCAGCAAACAATAGAGGAAACGTAAGAACCGTACGTTCTAATAATCGATCTACCTATACCGGTGGTAGTACAAATAGAAGAAATGTAGATGCAGTCCGTTCGGGTTCTTCTCACTCTAGTCAGCGTGTAACAACAGGACGAAGAGCAAACACAAGGGTTGTCTCTCCTACAAATAACCGAGTGAGAGTAAACAGAGAGGGTACGACAGGTACTACAAGAACATATACAAGACCTAGTAGTACGAGGGTGAATAGCTCTAGGATAACTGGTGGGGCGGCAAGAACGACACGCAGTACACCGAATACTAATTCAACTACACGTACTCGAACATTTAATCGTTCTACAGACTCTTCAACAAGAAATAGAACAAACAGTTCCTCTCCTACAAGGAGTTATACGCCAAGTAACTCTTCTCGAACATATTCACCAAGTAGATCTACAGGAGGAAGTAGTTACAGGTCAACTAGTGGTAGTTCCACTCGTTCTAGTGGAGGTTCTTCGAGAAGCACAGGTGGTGGCGGTTCTAGTAGAACAACACGTAGGTAAACATTAACAAAATAAGATAAAGTAGTATGATGAAAAAGATAGTACTAATTGTTAGTTTATGCATTGGGGCACTTACCATTCATGCTCAATCCATATATGATGCTGCTAAAATAATAGATAAGGACTTCTCAGGAAGTGCACGCTTTGTGGGTATGGGAGGTGCGATGGGAGCATTGGGAGGAGATCTCTCAACCATGCGTACCAATCCTGCAGGCATTGGTATATACCGTAGTAACGATGCTGCAGCTACCATAGGTTTTACCTCTATGGAGCTGGACGCAAATTACATCGGTAATAAAGATAACCACGAAAAAAATAGATTCTCGTTTGATAATATAGGGTTTGTTTTTTCAACCAAAATGGGTGATTATACAGCTTTACGCTATCTTAATTTTGGTTTTAATTATCAGCGTGGAAAATCGTTTTATAAGAATATGAGTATGGGAGGCTTGCTCAATCGAGGTCCGAATGATGAGTTTATCAGTCAGACTTTTATGATGGCTCAGCAAGCAGAGGAGATGGGAGTTGCAGGGATAAATACAGATACTCCCTTTGAAGATGATAGGTTGGGATGGCTTGGAGCTTTAGGTTATTATGGAGGTCTTGTACACGACTTTGGTGAAGATGGCTATGGAGTTGGTAATTTTGATACTCCTAACTCTGAGTTCTACTCGAAAGAGAGTGGAGGAATTGATCAGTACGATTTCAATGTAGCGTTGAACTTAAATGATCGTTTTTATTTAGGGCTGACGATTGGTGCTTATGATGTAAATTATAAGAAATATTCCATTTATGACGAAGATTTAGGTGGGGCAAATGAAGATGGGACTAACAGCCAGTACTCTCAACTACAAAGCTTTAATAGAATATCTGGATCTGGTTTTGATTTTAAACTAGGTGCTATTGTAAGGCCTTTTGAGTATTCACCTCTTCGTATTGGTATGGCGATTCATTCTCCTACTTTTTATAAACTAACCCTAGAGACTAGCTCTATATTAAGCACTGGAGTTTGGCAACAAGTAGGTGTTGAGGGAGAGGAGATCACTGAAGAGTTTAAGGAGTATCACATTGATACTTTCAATGAAGAGACTAGCTGGGGAGGTAATATGGGAAATATGCTTCGTGACTATGACTTTAGAACTCCTTGGGTTTATAATCTTAGTTTAGGATATACTGTAGGTAGCCAGTTAGCTTTAGGAGCGGAATATGAGTATAAGGATTATTCAAGTTTAAGATTCACCCATCCTGATGGGGGTAGATTAGCAGAAACTGCTCAAAGAGAACAGCTAAAAGGGGTAAACGCTATCCGTTTAGGAGCAGAGTTTCGTCCTATCTCTGAGTTCGCTTTTCGTATAGGGTATAATTTTAATTCGGCAATATTTAAAGAGAATGCTGCTAAGGTATTACCTGTAAACTCAATTAGTACAGATACAGATTTCTCTAACTCTAAATCTTCAAATATATATACCATAGGTATGGGATATAGTGGAAAAAGAATCTATGCAGATTTAGCTTATATGTATAGAACAGCGAAAGAAAGCTTTAAGCCTTTTAATGATTCAGATCTGTCTTATACAGATGTAAAAGATAACCGCAGTAAAGTTTTCTTAACTATGGGTGTTAGATTTTAAATAGATATACTATTTCCGTGATTTATATAACTTTTGTGTGTTTAAAAAAGCTCCGACTAAGTAAATTTAGAAGGAGCTTTTTTGTTTCTAGAGGATCGAAAAATCCTATCTAAGTTTTGATAAAGCTTGTTTTAACCTACTTAAAGCTTCAATAATATTCTCTTCACTTGTAGCATAGCTCATTCGTATGTAGTTAGGAGCACCAAAAGCACTACCAGCCACACAAGCCACATTGCCCTCTTCGAGGAGATACATGGCTAAGTCTGATGCATTGTTTATCTTTTTGTTTCCAGCTTTTTTACCAAAGTAGTAATCACATTTGGGGAATAGGTAGAAGGCTCCTTCAGGAGTATTCACTTCAAGTCCTGGGATATTTTTCGCTAACTCTACAATTAGATCTCTTCTTCTTTGGAAAGCTGTTTTCATTTTATGAACCTCCTCGAGTCCGCCTAAATAAGCAGCTTCAGCAGCTTTTTGCGAGATAGATGAGGCTCCTGAGGTGTATTGTCCTTGTAGCTTATTGCAAGCACTAATAATCCATTTCGAGCCAGCAGCAAAGCCTAACCTCCATCCAGTCATAGCGTATGCTTTCGAAACCCCATTGATAATAACCACACGTTCATGGATCTCATCGAACTGCGCGATGCTTTCATGGCTTTCAGTATAGGTTATGTGCTCATAAATTTCATCAGCAATCACATAAACATGAGGGTGCTTAGCAAGAACTTGAGCAAGTTCGCCTAACTCCTTCTTACTGTATACAGCTCCTGTTGGATTTGATGGTGAGCATAAAATAACTAATTTTGTTTTTTCAGTGATGGCTCGATCCAGTTGTTGAGCTGTAATCTTAAAGTCTTGGTCAATTCCTGTTTCGATAATATGCGGTACACCCTCGGCTAATTTTACCATTTGTGGATAACTAACCCAATACGGTGCAGGTATAATAACTTCATCACCAGGATTGATTAGTGTAAGAATTACATTACAGATAGCCTGTTTTGCTCCATTTGAACAGCTTATCTGTTCTGGTGTATAGGAGAGGTTGTTTTCTTGAGCAAGCTTCTTTACTATTGCATTTCTTAAAGATAATAAACCAGGAACTGGTGTATATTTTGAGAAATTATTGTCTATAGCATTTTTAGCAGCTGTTTTAATAGCTAAGGGGGTGTCGAAGTCGGGTTCTCCAACACTAAGGTTAATGACATCAATACCTTTCTCCTTTAGCTCACTACTCTTTTGAGACATTGCTAATGTTTCAGATTGTGAGAGTGAATTTAGTCGATTGGAAATGTTGTTGTTCATAATTATTTTAAATGTAGGTTATGTCCCATTCTTTTTTGCTTGGTCTTAAGGTATTTTACGTTGTATTTATTGGGTTCAATTTCTATACCAACGATTTCACTGATTTCCAACCCATAGGCTTCTAAACCAATGCGTTTAACAGGATTATTCGTAAGAAGCTTCATTTTGTTAACTCCAACTTCTCTTAAGATCTGTGCTCCTACACCATAGTCTCTCTCATCTGCTTTAAAGCCTAGGTGTAAGTTGGCATCGACCGTATCTAGTCCCTCCTCTTGAAGTTTGTATGCAGCAATTTTATTCATTAGTCCGATGCCTCTACCCTCTTGATTCATATAAACAATAACCCCTTTTCCTGCTTGGTCTATCATCTTCATAGCTTCATGCAGTTGATCTCCGCATTCACATCTAGCAGAGCCAAAGATATCTCCTGTGACACAAGACGAGTGTACACGTACAAGTATTGCTTCATCTTTATCCCATGTTCCTTTAATAAGAGCTACATGTTCTAAGTTATTTGATTTCTGTTTAAAAGGAATCAGTCGGAAGTGTCCGTACTCTGTGGGCATATCAACTTCCACGCCTTTTTCAACGATAGATTCAACCTTTAAACGGTAGGCTATTAGGTCTTTTATTGATATAATTTTAATACCAGTCTCTTTTGATATTTCCAACAGTTCAGGTAACCTAGCCATAGTGCCGTCTTCATTTAAAATTTCTATCAAAGCACCTGCAGGTTGTAAGCCCGCTAATCGAGCTAAATCGACAGCAGCTTCTGTATGGCCAGCTCTTCGTAGTACGCCTTTAGATTTAGCTCTAAGAGGATTGATATGTCCTGGTCTAGCTAAATCTGTGGGTTTCGTTTTCGGATCGGCTAACGCTTTAATAGTTGCTGCGCGGTCGTGTATGGAGACACCAGTGGTACATCCTTCAAGAAGATCCACAGTGATTGTAAAGGGGGTGTCATATAAAGAGGTGTTTTCTGAGGCTTGCATCTCTAACTCTAGTTCTTCACATCTCTCTTCTGTAATAGGTGCACATAAAACTCCTCTTCCATTCTTTAACATGAAATTAACCTTTTCAGGAGTTATCTTTTCTGCGGCAATAATGAAATCACCTTCATTCTCACGATCTTCATCGTCAACCACAATAACAAATTTGCCATCTTTTATGTCTTGGATGGCCTCTTCGATTGTGTGTAGCTTCACTTCTTCCATACTTATTCTTTTATGTCAATAATGGATCTTATTTCTTTATTGTTTTTTTGTATACTATTTAAATCTTTCTCAAGCCTTATTCTGAATATCCATACTCTGAAGTAGTAGAATAGGCCGATAGGTAAAAATACACCAAAAAGTAGATTTAACCAACGATTTTCAAACGGACGTGTGTGCGCTCTTGCTGGCAAAATAGGGTAGTTGTTTAAAAAAGAGATAACTTTAAAGTCTTTTGAGTTTGACAGCTGCTCTATACAACTTTCTAGGTTCGTTCGAATAAAGTTAAACTCTTCATCTTCTTGATGTCCAACCCATAGCTTTATATAATTGGGTGCCTTTTTAAGTTTTACCGTTTTGAGGTAATGGATTAGGTGTTGTTCTATCTCTTCCAGTTGTTCTCCTATAGCATTATAATTAGGTGTTTCTATTACCACTTCTTTTATTGAAAGATGTCGTTTTGCCCTGATACCAAAAAATCTTTTAACAAGCTCAATGTAAAGATCGGCGTTGAGCACAACAGAATCATTGTTCGACTTATAAGTTAGGAAAAATCCAATTGGTGCCAAGATTGCTGTGCTGGTCCACATACCCATCCAAATAATCCAATTTCCATCTCGAGCCATTTTATAGCCCGTGTTATTTATAATGTAGTAAACGATGAATATTAGAACAGATATCACTACGGGCATTCCTAGACCTCCTTTACGAATAATAGCGCCTAGAGGAGCACCAATGAAGAAGAATATTAGGCAGGCCAATGATAGCGTAAACTTTTCATGCCAAGCAATTTGATGTCTTCTTATATTTTCATCATTTCTTGAAGCTGTATAGCTCTTAAACTCCCAATCGCCCCCAATGGTTTCAGATTTATTCAACGCTTTATTTAAGACAGCTTGTCGCTTACTTAAGGTCGATACTTTCAGAATACTGTCAACATCAAACTCTTTAATGTTTGCTTTTTGTATAGCTGTTGAGTCGTTTTTAGAAAGCCCTGTTAGCTTTTGGTAAGAGGTTGATATAGCTTCTTCAAAATAAACGTTTCCAATACTGTCTGCAACAGTTCGCATGGAGTCTATAGAAAGCTCTAATTCCTGCATGTTTTTGCTATTGGATTGGCCACTCATAATGCTTTCATCAACCATGTTAAAATCGGCATCAAACTGTATAATGGAGTGTTTTTCTTGAAAGGATTCTCTTCGGTAAGGAACATTTTCAGAACTCATGTTTTGAGCCTTTAGGTTCTCAAAGAGCTCTCCACTGTATAAGCGTAAGAAGAGGTGCTGTTTATCTTCTGCCATCTCTAACCTACCGGAGTCGGCCACTACTATTTGTGCGTTTTCAAAACCATTGCTGAAGTTGTATATGGTTATATGGCGAAGAAGGCCTGTTTTACGATCCTTTTCTTTGACATATAGATTATACCCCTTTATTTCATTATAGAAGACCCCCTCTGGTATATCAAGCTCAGGAGATTTTTGCTTCATTGAAATAATTAATGTGTAGAGTTTTGTTTGTGCTTCAGGTGTGATTATGTTTTGAAAGAAAAAAGAGGTTAAGCACAAAAATGCAATTAAAACAATGAGTGGGCGCATAATTTTTATTAAGGAGATTCCTGCAGCCTTCATCGCTAAAAGTTCAAACCGCTCTCCAAAATTTCCAAAAGTTATCAGAGAAGCTAATAATACGGCTAATGGGAGTGAAACGGGTATAAGTGTTAAAGCTGAGTAGAAGAAAAATTGAAGAAGTACTTCAACTCCTAGTCCCTTTCCAACCAACTGATCCACATATCTCCACAGGAACTGCATCATAAAAATGAATAAGCAGATAAAAAAGGTTGCAGAAAATAGTAGAAGAAAATTTTTTAGAACGTATCGATCTAGTTTCTTTATTCGCAGCATCTTATTTGCATAGTAATATAAGGTGCAAAACTAATATAAAAAAGGGAGTGTAGAAAGCAAAATCTTTGAAAGATAATTAAAAGCCATATACTCTTCGCATGGTCTCAACTTCGGTTTTCCAAAGTTCTATTTGATCTTTAGCTTCCTCTTTGGCTAGAACTTCAGTAATGCTTAATATACACTGCTTGGTTAGCTCGCTTTGACTGATGCGTAATTCAAAATAGGTGTTATCTAGATTTTCCCTAGAGTCAGACTCCCATTTAAATTTTATAAAGCTTTGGAATCTCTTACCTGTAATAATGGCATTTCTAGCTTCTTCTCCTTCCCAGAAGAAGTTGTATACTTT
>JASLCM010000130.1 GCA_030151845.1 Bacteroides sp. | reverse complement strand
TTGCAGAGCTGAATAACTTATTCAACTTATTGCGAGGAGAAAAACAACAAATTAGTTTTTCAAAACTATTAGTAGCTCAATACAACTTAATTCCTCAACTTCACCAATTGATTGATTGTGAAATAGAGAATCAAATAAAAAACAACAATGGTCGAATTATCCTCAAAATGAATGCCCTACAAGACCCTCAAATGATATGTAAACTTTACGAAGCTTCGCAAGCAGGAGTTAACATCGATTTAATAGTAAGAGGTATATGCTGTCTTGTTCCTGAGCAACCCTATAGCAAAAATATTAAAATTACACGCATCGTTGATGGTTTTCTAGAACATGTACGAGCTTGGTATTTTGGGAACAATGGAGATCCTAAGCTATTTCTTGGTTCACCCGACTGGATGAAAAGAAACCTATACCGACGAATCGAAGTAGTTACTCCCATTACCGACCCTTTTGCTAAACAGGAACTTATCGACATGCTACAAATCCAGTTGGCCGATAATAGAAAAGCTACACGAGTTGATCAATATTTAAATCATCACTCCTTATACAGACCAAAAGAGAAGCCAATCAGAGCACAATATACTTTTTATGAATACTTAAAAAGAAAAAATGAAATCAATCTGTAACAGTTATGACATAAGCTTGCAATAGTTATTGTATTCCTTTGTCTTAGTTATAAGTTGAAAATTAAGTATGGAAACAATTTTTTTAAGTATTGTCATTTTTCTCTTTGTGCTCGCTATATTTGACCTCATGGTCGGTGTTAGTAACGATGCTGTTAACTTTTTAAACTCAGCCGTTGGAGCCAAAGCTGCTCCTTTTAAAGCAATAATCCTCATTGCAGCCATAGGAGTTTTCACAGGTGCAGCCCTATCCAACGGAATGATGGAAATTGCACGACATGGAATATACCAACCTCAATACTTCTACTTTACAGAGATCATATGCATTCTTTTAGCAGTTATGCTAACAGATGTTGTTTTACTCGATGTATTCAACTCCTTAGGCATGCCTACCTCCACTACCGTCTCCTTAGTTTTTGAACTTTTAGGTGCTACCTTTGCTATCTCTTTAATAAAAATCACAGGTTCAGATAGCCTTACACTAGGTAATCTTATAAATACAGACAAAGCTTTATCTGTAATCATGGCTATATTTGTTTCAATTGCCATTGCCTTTTTCTTTGGAGCTATCGTTCAATTCATCTCCAGAGCAATCTTTAGCTTCAACTATAAGAAGAGAATGAAATACAGCATAGGCCTTTTTGGTGGGGTAGCAGTAACCTCTATTATTTACTTTATGGTATTTAAAGGACTTAAAGATTCTTCCTTTATGACAAAGGAAAATCTAGCCTGGCTATCTGCTCAAACCCCTTTTCTCATCACCACTATTTTCATTGGATCAACCATACTAATGCAAGTTCTGCATTGGCTTAAAGTCAATGTATTCAAAGTCATCGTTCTACTGGGAACCTTTGCTCTAGCTCTAGCTTTTGCGGGAAATGATTTAGTAAACTTTATTGGAGTACCTCTTGCAGGCTATTCTGCTTTTTTAGATTACACACAAAATGCAATGGGTGTAGCACCTGATCAATTCCTTATGACCTCCTTACTAGGACCTGCACAAACACCATGGTACTTTCTTATTGGGGCAGGCGCCATCATGGTTTATGCCTTATTCACCTCCAAAAAAGCACATAATGTAATAAAAACATCTGTAGACCTATCTAGGCAAAATGAGCAAAATGAGAGTTTTGGTACAACACCTATGGCACGTACCCTTGTTCGAATAAGCCTCAATGCTGCTAATAAAATAAATAAGTACATTCCTAAGAGCGTTCAACTCTGGATCGATGGACGATTTCAAAAAGAGGAGATTATTCT
This sequence comes from Bacteroides sp., assembly GCA_030151845.1. Lineage (GTDB taxonomy): Bacteria > Bacteroidota > Bacteroidia > Bacteroidales > Bacteroidaceae > Bacteroides_E. Next base: position 2,709 of record JASLCM010000130.1, on the reverse strand, counting down.
TGAAGATGGAGCAGCCTTTGACCTCGTTAGAGCCTCGGTTAACCTTGTTTTAGCCGGTCTACTCGTTGCCGTTGGTACCTCTTTAAAATTACCTCTCTCCACAACTTATGTAACTTTCATGGTGGCGATGGGAACTTCATTGGCCGACAAAGCTTGGGGAAGAGACTCTGCTGTCTATCGAATTACAGGAGTTTTATCTGTTATTGGTGGATGGTTTATTACAGCTGGAGCCGCCTTTACAATCAGCTTTATCACTGCTTTGATCATTCATTATGGAGGCCCAGTAGCCATCATTGTTCTTATTCTTCTTGCAATCCTCTCTTTAGTTAGAAGTCAAGTTCTATACAAGAAGAAAAAAGAGAGGGAAAAAGAGAGTGAATATGCCGAGCAAGTATTACTGAATAAGGTAACGAATAATGGAGAAGGACTATCTCTTCTTAGAACACTAACTAGGAATGAACTTTGTGAGGTAATTGAATATGCAAAAGGTAGTTATGAAGAGATGCTCGACTCCTTTGCAGAGGAAAACCTGAAATCCTTAAGAAGGGAGATGGGGATGAACAAACAAAAAAAGCGTGAAATCAAAGAGATGAAGAGAACAGGTACAATCGCACTCTGTAAACTAAGTCATAAAATAATAGCAGATAAAGGAGTCTATTATGCACAATGTAATGATTTTGCGAGTGAGATTGTTTACTGCCTAGGAAGAATATGTGATCCCTGCTTGGAACATATTGATAACAACTTTAAACCCCTTCAAGAGGAACAAGCCAGTGAAATTTTACAAGTAAGAAAGATTGTCAAAGGCTTCCTCTCTGATGTGAAGCATAGTTTGGAGAATAACAATTACACACATTTTGATTTACAGATGGCAGCTAGAGAAACATTGCAGCAAAATCTCTCTCTCTTAAAAAAAGAGGAGTTAAAGAGAATACAAACTCAACCTGCAAGTATTAAGGTAAGTATGGTCTACTTAACCATCATTCAAGAGACTCAAAACCTAATAACCTACACAACCAATCTGCTAAAAGTTTCAAGAAAATTTCAACTAGAGGAGTAACTCAACCAAGTAGTTATAAAAACAGAGGACCTATCTACTCACCTCTTTCCGTAGCTAAATGACTAAGACCTTATATCGATTTTATATCTAAAAGGGATAAACAAAAAAATTGTTAGGAAACTATTTTCAAGTAACCTAACAATTTTATTTTAACACGTATGTTAGAAAATCGTGACCTAGGTGGGACTCAAACCCACGACCTTCAGAACCGGAATCTGACGCTCTATTCAACTAAGCTACTAGGCCTAATGCATTACAAAAGTACAAATAAACTATAATATCGCAACGAGAAACACCAAATAACTTTTCAGCCAAAGGAAATTTTAATTTACCCTAAAATAGAATACTCTGGTGCAATACGATTCTAATAAATTATAATAACCTTTTTTTATGGTTATATTTGCACCATAAACTGAATTTAATGAGTTATTTAATCAAACCCAAAGCATACAGCCCATTACTTGACTTAAAGCAAACAGAACTGGGCATTAAACAAATCAAAGAGTTTTTTCAAATTAATCTCTCTTCAGAGCTAAAATTAAGAAGAGTTACAGCCCCACTATTTGTCCTAAGAGGTATGGGTATTAACGATGATTTAAATGGGATAGAACGTCCGGTATCCTTTCCAATTAAAGATCTAGATGATGCTGAAGCAGAGGTAGTACACTCACTAGCTAAGTGGAAAAGAGTAACCTTAGCCGAATACAATATTGACCCTGGCTATGGTATTTATACCGATATGAATGCCATTCGCGCTGATGAAGAACTGGGTAACCTACACTCTCTTTATGTAGACCAATGGGACTGGGAAAAGGTTATAACCCCTCAAGAGAGGAACATTGATTACCTAAAGAAGGTTGTTCGCAGAATTTATGCAGCGATGAAACGAACAGAGTATATGGTCTACGAGATGTTCCCTAGTATTCAACCTATACTACCCGAAGAGCTGTTCTTTATTCATGCAGAGGAGTTAAGACAACTATACCCTGGTGATAATCCAAAAACTAGGGAAGAAAAAATTACAAAAAAATATGGTGCAGTCTTTATTATTGGAATCGGCTGTAAATTAGCAGACGGCAAACCTCACGATGGAAGAGCACCCGATTATGATGATTACAGCTCACCTGGCCTTAATGATTTGCCAGGGCTAAATGGAGACCTATTGCTTTGGAACCCTACACTTAACTTAGCCATGGAACTCTCTTCTATGGGAATACGAGTTGATAAAACCATCTTAAAAAAACAAGTTTTTGAAGATGGCAATGAAGCTTGTCTAGCACTCTATTTTCATAAAAGATTGTTAGAAGGAACACTTCCTCTCTCTATCGGCGGGGGTATAGGGCAATCACGACTCTGCATGTTTTATTTAAGAAAAGCTCACATTGGAGAAATACAAGCTAGTATCTGGCCACAGGAGATGCGTCAAGAGTGTAAAAGTTTAGATATTCATTTAATTTAATAGCTAGCAATGGACGTTAAAATAGAAAATAGTTGGAAAAATGCTTTAAAAGATGAATTTTCAAAAGAATACTTTAAGAATTTAGTAGATTTTGTAAAAGAAGAATATCGTGGAAAAACTCCAATATATCCACAAGGAAGCTCTATTTTTAAAGCTTTTGAACTAACCCCTTTAGAAAAGGTTAAGGTGG
>JASLCM010000112.1 GCA_030151845.1 Bacteroides sp. | reverse complement strand
ACCTATATAGTTAAATAGCGTAGGGTACTCCTTAGCGATGTGAAAAGAGTGATAACCTCCCATAGAGAGTCCGGCTATAGCTCTGTACGCTTTGCCCTTTTTAACTCGGTAATTACGCTCTATAAATTCAATAATATCGGGAAAGCTCTTCTCCATACTCCCCTCCATGGTTAAAGGAAGTTCGAAAGTGGGTTGTTTAAAGCCTTCGGTAGATTCACCTGGAGCCGCTTCTTGAGAAACATTTCCATTGGGTAAAACCACAAGCATAGGAACAGCTTTTCTCTGTGCAATGAGGTTGTCCATAATCTGTGTACAGCGTCCTAAAGTTATCCAAGCCATTTCATCTCCTCCTTTACCGTGTAAAAGATAGAGAACAGGATACTCTTGTTTGCTCTCTTCGTAACCAGGAGGGGTATATATTGTAATTCTTCTCTCTTTTTGTAAGGTGGGGCTATTGTACCAGCGGTGCGTTAAGCTGCCATGTGGCACTTGATTGACTTTATATAAATCACCTTGCCCTCCCTCTATAAGAAATAAGTTCATCAAGGTAGAAACATCTCTTATCACAAAAGCATTGTTGGGATCTACCGTACGAACCCCATCTATGAGGAAGTAATAGTAATAAAGATCGGCTGTTAAAGGTGAAGTTGTGTACTCCCATGTTCCAGACTCACTCTTTTTTAGAGAGGCTTTGTTGCGAACTTTCCCCTCATTGTTAGAGATACAATCTCCAGTAACAAGAACCGATTTTGCCTCAGGAGCATGGAGCTGAAAGGTTACTCGCCTGTCGGGATGTACGATAGGTGTACCCCTATTCGTAGCATGGGTTAAAGACTCCTGTGCGAATACAAAAGCTGTAAACCAGCTAAATAAGAGTAATAAATAGACTTTTTTTGCCATCATCTTACGGTGTTTATCCAGTTAAAGATAGCAAAAAGAGAGAAAGCAACAGAAGCTCTTTCGATCTATTTTTCTAAAAAAAGCTTACACCAGTTCTCAAACGCAGTTAGAACAGTGCTCAGATAAGCTATTGTTTTCTTACAAGTAAGCTCTCCATTCTCATTTAATGCTTCGGTTATGTTTGCAAGACAACACTCTGGTTGTTGCATCACCTTTATGTTTAGGCAAGAGGCAATCTGACAAAGGTGGCTATTTGCTCCAAAACCCCCAATATTACCGGGCGACTGACTTATTACCGCTGCTGGCTTTCCATTCCAAGCACTGGCTCCGTAGGGACGAGAGGCTACATCTAGTGCATTTTTCAAAACAGCGGGAATAGAGCGATTGTACTCTGGAGTAATGAAGAGAAGTGCGTCCACCTTTTTAATTTGTTCTTTAAAGTCCCGATAGGATGTAGGATAGTCTGCTTCGTAATCTTGGTTGTAAAATGGAAGATGACCAATTTCTATCATGCTCATATCCATATTGCTAGGTGCAATTTGTAGTATACTTTTTGCTACTGCTTTTGAGTAAGACTCTTTTCTTAGACTTCCTATAAGAATGCCTACCTTTATCTTTTTCATAATCTTGTTTTATTGTTTAATTCTACTATCCTATAACAGTTTACTCCTTGTTTTGTTGAGTAGGGAAGTGTTTAATAGAGAATTACATACTAGTATGTTGTATAACATAGATAAAAAAACAGCATTTGTTTGTTTTTGTATTTAATTTATTTCTATATTGGAATCGAAGCGGTAGAAGTAGTTATTCATTACTCCTATATTCTAAAAATTAAATTTACGCTCTTCCATTGTAGTCTTGTTTTGAGAGAAGAGATAAATACATTAGGAGTAGATAAAAGGCTAGAGACAAACTCATAACTGTTTTAAGAGAAAAGATGAGTTTCTGTACAAATTAACTAGATAATAAGTATAACCTAAAATTAAGTTAATCATTTCCTTACTAGTTAATCAGATAGCCTAATTAAACTTTATCCCTTCACAATGAAAAGTTCTTTAGTGAAGGAACTTAACTGTTCAATAACAATAGATAACTGTAAAAGTATCTTTAATGCACCTCTCTAATGTGTAAGATTGTTATTGAAATCAAGAGACTCATTAGATGCTTAGTCATACATTTTGTTTCTATCCTAATGAGTAAGTCTTGACTCTTGGCTAAAAAGCAGAAGGAAAAGTATTTATTTAGTAGAACCTCTGTTTTTTACTAGCTACTATTCGTTAGTCCACTCTACCGAATAGTAGCTATTTTTTTGTGTGGCTCCCTCCACTTTTTAGAACCAACTTAATTTGGGTTATCTTTGTGTTTGAAAAAGATAAAAATAATGGATAAAAAGATATTTCGATTAGCTGTTCCAAACATTATATCTAATATAACTGTACCTCTTTTGGGTATGATAGATATGTTTATTGTAGGACATCTAAGCTCAGAATTATACATAGGAGCAATAGCCATAGCAGTAATGATTTTTAACCTTATGTATTGGAGCTTCTCCTTTTTACGTATGGGGACCAGTGGGTTTACAGCTCAAGCTTATGGGGCAGGAGATATGCAAGAGGTAGTTCATGTTTTGCTTCGCTCTTTATTGGTAGCATTGGGAGGGGGGATTCTTCTTATTCTTTTTCAATACTTTATATTAGAAATAGCACTTTATTTTATTCAAGGAAGCAAGGAGGTGTTGCAGCTAGCCTCTCAATACTTCTACATTTACGTATGGGCAGCGCCAGCCGTATTGGGAATGTATGCCTTTATGGGGTGGTTTATTGGTATGCAAGATGCTAAAACGCCCATGTATGTTTCAATAGCAGTAAATGTAGTTAATATTGTTTGTAGTCTATTTCTTGTTTTTGTTTTGAAATGGGAGCTTAAAGGGGTGGCCCTTGGATCAGCCATTGCTCAAGTAGTTGGTGTTCTTCTCTGTTTATTTGTTTGGCTTACGAAGTATAAGGAACTTAAAAAATACATTCATGGAAAGTTTATACGAAACCTGTCAGACTTAAGTTCGTTTTTTAAGGTAAACAGCAATATTTTTCTGCGTACCTTATGCATTATTATTGTGAGTACTTTTTTCACTTCAGCTTCTGCACAATTTGGTGATCTAAACTTAGCTGTGAATAGCTTAATGATGCAGCTGTTTATTCTTTTTTCATACATGATGGATGGTTTTGCTTATGCAGCAGAGGCTCTAACTGGAAGATTTGTTGGTGCTAAAGATAGAGAATCTCTGCAACAGTTATTGAAACGCCTTTTTGTTTGGGGCATCACTTTTGCTCTACTTTTTACGGGCGTCTATGCCTTATTCTCGAAAGGAATATTAGGGTTACTTACCGACAAAGAGAGTGTTCTCGAACTAGCTAATGAGTATATTACATGGGTTCTACTTATTCCTATTGCGAGTTTTTCTGCTTTTTTATGGGATGGTATTTTTATAGGAATGACTGCCTCAAGAGAGATGAGAGATTCTATGTTTATTGCCATGGTCTTCTTTTTTGTCATTTACTATAGCACACGAGGAGCTTTAGGGAATAACGCTTTATGGATGGCCTTTGTCTCCTATCTGGCTATGAGAGGAGTGATGCAAGCGTTTATTTTTAGCAAGATAAAGCGACGAATCGGACAATAGCTATACCTCTGTATTCATAGCAAGGTACCTCTTGCTTAAGCAAGTAAGAGGATATGAACTAAAAAAGGAGCTTTAAAGCTCCTTTCTGAATTATTCCAACCCAAGTGTCATTTTACAGATAGCAATCTCTTTTTGATCACCTGTATTTTTTCCATGCACATCAGATAGTTTGATAGCACGGTGATACTCTCCTTGTGGAGATCTTTTTACATCGGTTAACTTAATAACCATATTTAAGGGTTTAGCTCCAACATCGTTGCTAAAAAAAGTTCCAATGCCATAGGTGTCATGCAGACGATTGTTTACATGTCTCTTAATCCGCTCTACCATATCTAGGTTGAGTGAATCGCTAAATACAACGGTTTTTGAAGTAGGGTCGATACGATGTTCCTTGTAAAACTGGATGGTTTTATCAATAAATTCAAAAGGATCTCCACTGTCCCAACGCAATCCATCAAATAGCTTAGCTTGCTTAAGATTAAAAGAGTCAAAAAAAGAGTCGGTAGTATAAGTATCGGTCAGTGTTATTCCTAAACTTCCACCAAATACGTTTACCCAAGCCTCAAGAGCTTTTACGTTTGCTGCACGGTAACCAAACATAGCTCCATGATACATAAACCACTCGTGTGGCATGGTTCCCATTGGAGTAGTGTCGTGTTTCATGGCAAGGTAAATGTTGCTTGTTCCTTTAAAATACGCTTTAGAGTTCTCTTTGAGACAATGAACAACCTTATCTTGCACATCGAAAGAGAATCTTCTTCGTGTGCCAAATTCGGAGTAGTCGGCTTTCAACTCTGCTAGTTTCTTCGCTTTGGTTATGGCTCCCTCTTCAACATGTTTAGGAGTAGCATGGGTCATTTTAAAGTATAGCTCAGAGATAATAGCCATGAGAGGAACCTCCCATAAAACGGTGCGGTACCAATAGCCTTCTACGGTGACCGATAGCTCTCCACTTTCTGTTTGTGAGATGGAAACCTCATTGGGGTCAAACCGATATCCTTCTAGGAAATCGATAAATACAGGATCAAAAAAGTAGCACTTTTTCTCTATAAATCTCTTCTCCTCCTTAGACATCTTAAGATTTGCCATACTGGCAACCTCTTCTCTCAATTGGTTAGCAAACCCTTGAGGAAATCGAGTTTCCCCTCTGTTTATAAATTCGTACTTAACGTAAGACCAAGGATACAATCTCTGAATGGCATACATAACAGAGAATTTGTAAAGATCGTTGTCCGTGAAGTATTTTATTATCATAACTTAATTCTTTGTTTCTATCTTAAGTTGCCTGTAACTTATCGAATCATGGTCTTAAAATAGAGGTATTGAAGTTGCAAAATTAAAGAATAAACTTCTTATTAAGTTATAAACTCTATTAAATAATAATAGAGGCGAACAAAAGGAGCTGCAAGAAATGCTTTTGGCATTTCATCTTTTTGTTAGGTTTAATGCACTGAAAACCTCTAACCCTTTCGGTGCAAACATCTATTCCAACAAGTTGTCTCTTAAGCTGTTTATTTATGGTATCTTTATATAATTAAAAACTATGTCAAACATTCGAGTTCTATCCTTACTAATCTGCTTATTTATCTTTCTTTGTTCTTGCAGTAAGGATGATTGTGACGGTTGCTGGGAACCAATTGAAGTAGATCAACAAACAGTAAACGTCCCTACTGAGGGGGGAAGGTACACCATTCATTTAAAAAACTATAGTGCTTGGTGGATGTCTGGTGCAGAGGTTAAAGTTGGTGTTGAAAAAGAGTTTTTTCCACCTAAAGAACATCTTTTGATTGAATCTGATTGGTTTACAGCTCTTGTACCTCAAGAAAATAGTAAAGTTGTTCAAATAGAGGTTTTTAAAAAGGAGACGAAAGAGCCAGTAGAGATAAGGTTACATATGACTGTTGGAGATGCCGCATTCACGTTACTTTTGGAGCAATAAAAACTCCTATCGTTAAGAGAAAGATTATTTAAGTGAACATCTACTCAATTATTTCCTAGTAGTAAGGTAGGGGGGAGGATTACTTCTTTAAAAGGTTTACTAGGCAATATATACATCTATTTAAATAAAAAGAAAGAGAGCAACCTTTAAAAGTTACTCTCTTCTATTTTATGATGGCAGACTCTCTTATTGTTTTTGAATCTTAGTACTCCACTCTGCACCACTAATATCAATGAGTTTCAACTCATATTCTCCTTCCAGCTCTTTAAATAACCCTTCTTGAAAGGTGAGTGTTGCCTTTGCTCCTAGGGGGAGAATAAGGCTGTGTACGCCTGGCTTTATTTTTGCAACATATTTGTTGCGAATTTGCTCCTTGGGTAACTGAGAGAGCTCCTCTTGGTTTTGTTTAAAGAGTAGATTCCCCGCCTTGTCTCTCAATTCAATGCCAATAAGGAAAGAACCATAGACATCGGCTCCCTCGTCTCTGAAGAGTGTAAAAGAGAGTGTTGAGTCATTCAGCGTTGCATCGGATATTACGACATGGGGTTTAACAGATAGGTTATGTAAGGTTCCATAAACTCCACCATGAAAAACCTGGTTTGTAAAAAGAGTCAGTCCTAAGATAAGGAGTGAACCCAGTAAAACAGCTTTATTAATTAAGTTTTGTTTAAGGGGTAACTCTCCCGATCCTACAAAATTAAACCATTTGTACTTGGTAAACCCAATGGCTCTTTGTTGCAAGTAATGATCGAGTGAGTACTTACCACCTCCGGTCCAAAAGATGGAGAACCCTGCGGCTACACCCAGAACGCCAATTTGCCACTCATCCAAGCAGGTTGTTCCTATCCAGCCAGAGCCAAGTAATATTCCCATGGCTAGGCTGAAAACACCAATACTCATTAGTCGGGTAAAGAAGCCTAACATAAAGAGCAGTCCCACTACAGCTTCTACGATGGTAAAGAGAGCCATAGCCCACCATAACCACTCTGGGTTTGATACTAAAAACTCAATAATAGGTTTAATTCCTAGTGCATGGGGAAGAAAGTTGTTGAATTTCTCACCAATATACCCTGCAGCATCAGGATCTAATTTGTTTGCAATAATAAGTCTTCTCCAAAAAGCTGAAAAGTAGGTCCAACCTACAACGAGGCGTAGTGCCGTAGTAAACATACCGGCATAGTTATAATCTTGTTTTTTCATTAAAATTCAATTGTTGTTTTTATTAAAATAGATAAGTATCTCTCTTTTAAGGCAATTGAATTCTAAATTCGATACTGTTGGTTTAAGATGTAAATAGGGGTTGAATAGGGAAGATTAATCGGTTTTTTAAACTCCTCTTTTTTCCTCCACTTATAATGTGGAACAAATAAATCGTAAGCTGTTGTAGTTGTATCTGAAAAAGGTTTTTTTCGTTCCTTAAGGCTCTTTTCCTGTTTTTTTGAGGTAAAGGTGAAGCACTCTACGAATTGATCTGCGTTAGTTTTAGTATTAAGGGTAGAAATAGGGATATCTAGAGCCAACTTAATCTCTTGTTTTGCAGAACAAGGCAAACACAACAATACGGTTACTATTAAAATAGCAACCTTAAAACAGGTATTTTGCTTTCTAGCCTTCACTCTATAGTTGTTGATTTTAACTTAATACAACCTTACTAACAAAGAGAGGGCCGAAAGGTTTACGAGAATCTAGTTATAGGGTCTCTTTCCTTGTTCTTTTAGGGGGATATTAGGAGCTAATAAACTTTTAAATGGGAGAAATTCTTTTTTAGATATATTTCGATTTTTGGGTTTGCAGTTGCTAAACGGGGCATAGCTAAAAATAATAAAAGCAGCCACCAAAGTAGC
>JASLCM010000105.1 GCA_030151845.1 Bacteroides sp. | reverse complement strand
GGAGAATCCTATTTTTGAGGCTTGCTCTATCCTTTTTTTATTCCAGAATTTTTGATACTCTCTGTGTAGTCTTTCAAGTAACTCTTTAGGAGAGATGTTCCAATAAACTTCATAAGTGTTTGGTATAAAAAAGGCGGGTAGAGTCTCTTCTGTAAAACCAATTTTTTCTAAGGAAATAGAATCTCTTAATATAGAATCTATTTGCATAGAGTCGATCATTAGTTGATTCCCCATTGACTTAATGGTTTTACCAAGTAAGCGTTCACTGGATACAATAAGTTTGACTGGTGTTTGATAGCCTCTTGAAAGAAGACGATAGAGTTGGATAGGGGTAAGTGAGTTTTCTAAAACATACATCCCCGTTTTTATATTTTTAGGATACTTACCATACTTTGCTAACAGCTTAAAACCCATAAAGGAGCTGTTGGGGTAGAATTCTTTTAGTTTTTGAGAAACAGTGTCATAGTTATCTTCTGGGTAGATGTAGATTGTTGAAGGAGAATCTTGCCTTTCAAAATGGGGATGCAAAAAAAGGAAATATCCACCTCCTACTGTTAAAACAAACAGAAGTAGTAGGGATAGTAGAGCTATTTTAAGAGTACGATGTTTCATAAAGTAATATTTAGATGTACAAAGATAGAATAAATTGAAGAGGCTTTTATTAAAACGAAAAAACAGTTTGATCTTTCAGTGAAAAGATGAAGGGTTACTACTGATACAGTAGGAGCTTATGGATTAATTCTTCCTTATGATTTGTTTTCTTGTGAAATACTCTATTTTTGTACAAAAGTACAATTTATGATTAAGTTAATTAACAAAGAATTACTCAATAAAGTTTCTGCTGAGGCAAAATGCAACGAACGTTTACGTAAAAATTATAACTTTCATAAAGACCTAAACGAGCCGATGCATCGGTTGTTAAACGGGGTAGAGCCTGGAACATATATCCAGCCCCATCGGCATAAAAATCCCGATAAAGAAGAGATTTTCCTAGTTTTAAGGGGAGAGCTTCTTGTAGTCTTATTTGAAGAGGATGGAACAATTAGGGAACACCATCTTGTTGCTCCCCAAAAAGGAGTTTATGGGATGGAGATTGCTGCTGGTGTTTGGCATACTGTCGTTTCTTTAGCACCTCAAACTATGATTTATGAAATAAAAGAGGGGCCTTATCTTCCTTTGTCGGATCATAACCTAGCAAAATGGGCTCCATCTCCTCAACAGAAAGATGAAGCCCAAAGTTATATTAACGAGCTTGTCTCTAAAACGATAGGTTTTTAGAATTCAAACATTCTACTCCTTGCTAGCATACATGCACCCACAATACCTGCTTTATCTTTAAGTTTTGAGGTAATGACTTTTGAGTCGCTATTCACCATATTTAGAGAATATTTTCTAATAGCGGTTTTGATGGGTTGTGTCATGTAGTCTCCAGTTTCTGAGAGTACACCACCAATAATAACTAGTTCTGGGTTGAAAATATTAATTAAGCCTGCTACATCTTTGCCTAATTTTTGTCCAATTTCTTCAATGATTTCTATGCAAAGCATATCTTCTTTATGTACAGCATCTATAATTTCATCGAGAGTAATTGGTTCCTTGGATTTTATTCTCTTAGATAAGATTGAATTTTCACCACCAGCTATTCGTTGGTTAAGGATTCTATAGAGAGCAGAGCCTGATGCCTCAGTCTCCAGGCAACCTTTTTTTCCACAATGACAGATAATCTCATTGTCAAAGGCATTAACGTGTCCGAGTTCTCCAGCGAAGCCAGATTTTCCATTATAGAGTCGGCCGTTAATAATAATTCCAACGGCTAACCCCCAGCTAACATTAATAAATAAAATATCTTTTTCTCCTTTGACATTCCCTTTCATAAACTCTCCATAGGTCATGGCTCGAGTATCATTATCTATGGTGGTTTTATAGCCTATCTTTTCGGTAAGCACTTCTGATAGGGGGCGCTCTTCGAAATTGAAGTGGCTGAAGCTTAATCCCGACTCAGGGTTTACGCGTCCAGAGACATTAATGTTTATATTTAATATTTTCTCCTTCTCAATGGTAAGGTTGTTTATAAAGTCTTTGGTGAGCTGACAAAGCTCATTAAGGGCTTCAGGAGTATTTTCAAAAACATAGGGCAGATTCATTTGTAACTCAACCATATCCCCTTTGAAATTGATTAGTCCAATGTTTATGGCGAATCTTTTGATGTCTACGCCAATGAAATACCCAGACTCTGGATTTAAACCATATAGGTTAGGGTGTCTTCCACCATTCGTTTCTAATTTACCATAGTCGTCGATGTATCCATCATTTACCATCTCTGTTATTAGCTTGGTAACTGTTGGTATACTTAAATCTAACTCTTTGGAGAGATCAGTGATTGTAGAACTCCCATTATAGAAATAATGAGTTATGATTTTCTTTTTTACTAATGCATTTTTAGAACCTTTTTCTATTTGTTTTAATAAATGTAAGCTCATTTCATATATATAATTAGAATAGGTTACAAAGATAGCTTTTTTTTTTCCTTTAAGGAATATAAAATGATTCAAAAATGACTTATGTTTCAGACTATCTGATTCTTATGTGGAAGTAATTAATTTTACATCTCTTTTTAGAAAATCTGTCGCTATATTTTAGTAAACCAGTAATTATTATTTAAAGTATTTATTAATTGTTGGATTCATTGTAAATATAGTTATATTTGTGAAGCATTAAAAGTAAATCAAAAGAAATAAAATGCAGCTGTTTTCTTTCTTAATTAAGAGTATAGCCTGATTTGTTTCTTTTCTATTGCATAAAGAGAGTTTTGAAGTTAATAAAAAACCTTTTTATGTAAAAATAAATTTAACTTTTGATGCAGATTTGCTTCTTAGCTAAATGACTGCACATTGATGTTGCTGATGTTAAAACAACAGAGTTTGAACAGAAATGTAAAGTTTACTAGGAAGCTAGTTGAGGTTAAAATGAATTGACAAAATATAATACTAAAAACCTATGAACAGTCGTAGAAACTTTTTAAAAAAGGCAGCTATTACTGGAGCCTCTTCACTAGTAGCACCATCGCTATTTGCATCAGGTGAGAATCCAGAACAATATGAGTTTGAAGCACGAAAGGAGAGTGACCTACTTGTACCTAAAAATGGGGGACTAAAGATTACAGGAACTTTCTTAGATGAAATTACCCATGATATTCCTCATCAAAACTGGGGAGAGAAAGAGTGGGATAGAGATTTCAAGCACATGAAGAAAATAGGTATAGATACTGTTATATTAATTAGAGCAGGATACCGTAAGTTTATTACTTATCCTTCAGAATATCTGCTAAAAAAAGGTTGCTATATGCCCTCTGTCGACTTAATAGATATGTATTTAAGACTGGCAGAAAAATACGGTATGAAGTTCTATTTTGGCCTATACGACTCTGGTAAATACTGGGATACGGGGGATATGTCTCATGAAATCAATGACAATAAGTATGTGATTGAAGAGGTTTGGAATAAATACGGTAAAAAATATAAAAGCTTTGGTGGTTGGTACCTAAGTGGTGAGATAAGCCGTGCAACAAAAGGGGCAATAGATGGCTTCCATGCTATGGGTAAACTGTGTAAAGATGTTTCTGGTGGTCTACCTACCTTTATTTCACCTTGGATAGATGGGAAAAAAGCTGTTATGGCGAGTAGCTCCACTTTGAGTAAAAAAGATGTCGTATCGGTTCAGCAGCATGAAAAAGAGTGGGATGAAATTTTTGATGGTATAAACGATGTTGTAGATGCCTGTGCGTTCCAAGATGGTCATATCGACTACGATGAGCTGGATGCCTTCTTTGAGGTTAATAAAAAATTGGCAGATAAATATGGCATGAAATGTTGGACGAATGCAGAGTCATTTGATAGAGATATGCCGATTAAGTTTTTACCCATTAAGTTTGATAAACTAAGAATGAAACTTGAAGCTGCTAAGCGTGCTAACTACGATAAAGCGATAACTTTCGAGTTCTCTCATTTTATGAGCCCTCAATCGGCCTACCAACAAGCAGGACATCTATACAACAGATATTGTGAATACTTTGATATAAAACTATAATGAATAAAGAAATAAATTTATCGTATCTGGTATTTATATCAGTAGTAGCTGCTTTGGGCGGTTTCTTATTTGGCTATGATACAGCTGTAATTTCAGGAACAATAGCACAGGTAACAGAAATATTCCAATTAGATACACTTGAGCAGGGCTGGTATGTTGGCTGTGCTTTAGTTGGGTCTATTTTAGGAGTTTCCGGTGCTGGTGTCTTAAGCGACTCCATTGGTAGAAAAAAGGCAATGATTATATCGGCTGTTCTTTTTACCACTTCCGCAGTGGGTTGCGCAGTAAGCTATAGTTTCACCGAATTAGTTATTTATAGGATTATTGGAGGAGTGGGAATCGGTATGGTTTCTATTATCTCCCCTTTATACATATCGGAACTGTCTGTAGCACAATATAGAGGACGTTTAGTCTCTCTTTACCAGTTAGCTATTACCGTTGGGTTCCTTGGAGCTTACCTTATGAACTTCCAGTTGTTGGCTCTTTCAGAGAGTGGCAAAGAGCTCTCATCGGGTTTGTTAAACTTAGTCTTTATTGATGAGGTATGGAGAGGTATGTTAGGTATGGAGACTTTACCTGCAGTTCTATTCTTTATCGTTATCTTTTTTATACCAGAGAGTCCAAGATGGCTGCTTACTCGTAATCGAGACCAACAGGCTACCTCTATTTTAGGAAAGGTTTATGCTTCTAAAGTGGCAATTGAGACGGAGTATAAAGAGATTAAAGCTTCATTAATAGGTGAAGATAAGGCTGAGTGGAGAATTTTATTTAAACCAGGAATATTTAAAGCTGTTCTTATCGGTGCTGCTATAGCTATATTGGGACAGTTTATGGGAGTTAATGCGGTCTTGTATTATGGTCCAACTATTTTTGAAAATGCTGGGCTATCAGGTGGAGACTCACTCTACTTTCAAGTGTTTATAGGGTTAGTTAATATGATAACTACAGTGCTAGCTCTATTGATTATTGATAAAGTTGGACGTAAAAAATTGGTTTATGTTGGGGTGTCAGGAATGATATTCTCACTTGTTTCAATTGGTCTCTTCTTTATTTATGGTGAAGCACTGGGCTTACCAAGCTTACTTTTACTGGTACTTTTCCTTCTTTATATATTCTTTACAGCTGGATCAATATCAGCCGTAGTCTTTGTACTACTTTCTGAGATGTACCCAACGCGTGTAAGAGGGTTGGCTATGTCTATAGCTGGATTTTCATTATGGATAGGTACCTATTTGATAGGACAGTTAACACCATGGATGTTGGCTAATTTAACTCCTGCAGGAACATTCTTCTTATTTGCGGTGATGTGCATACCTTATATGTATATTATGTGGAAGTTGGTTCCAGAGACTACTGGTAAAACATTAGAAGAGATAGAGAAATTCTGGGAAAAATAATTGAACTTTATAAAAAACATAGATATGAATTTTAAAGAACTTGCATTACAATATAAAAAGGAACTTTTAGATAGTGTTCTTCCTTTCTGGTTAGAAAAATCACAAGATAAAGAGTGTGGTGGATATTTTACCTGCTTAGAAAGAGACGGAGAGGTTTTTGATACGGACAAATTTATCTGGCTACAAGGTAGACAAGTATGGATGTTTTCTATGCTATATAATACTGTAGAGAAACGTCAGGAGTGGTTAGATTGTGCTGTTCAAGGAGGAGAGTTTTTAAAGAAATATGGACATGATGGAAATTACAACTGGTATTTCTCTTTAAATAGAGAGGGACAGCCCTTAGTTGAACCTTACAACATATTTTCGTACACTTTTGCCACAATGGCTTTTGGACAGTTAAGTCTAGCCACAGGTAATAAAGAGTATGCAGATATTGCTAAGAAAACTTTTGATATCATTCTATCCAAGGTAGATAATCCTAAAGGAAAGTGGAATAAAATCCATCCAGGAACAAGGGATCTTAAAAACTTTGCACTTCCTATGATTCTATGTAATCTAGCCTTAGAAATAGAGCATTTACTGGATGAAGATTTCTTAGTTAAAACAATGGAAACCTGTATTCATGAGGTGATGGAGGTGTTCCTTCGCCCAGAGTTGGGAGGTATCATTGTGGAGAACGTAACAACAGATGGTAAGCTTTCGGATACGTTTGATGGACGTTTAGTAAATCCTGGACATGCGATTGAGGCGATGTGGTTCATTATGGATTTGGGAGAAAGACTTAATCGTCCAGAGTTAATTGAGCGTGCTGTGCAAACCACTCTGAAAATGATAGACTATGGTTGGGATAAAGAGCATGGTGGAATATTTTACTTTATGGATCGCCTAGGAAGACCAACTCAACAACTGGAATGGGATCAGAAACTGTGGTGGGTTCACATTGAAACGTTGATCTCTTTACTGAAGGGATATAACTTAACAGGTTCTCAGGAGTGCCTAGAGCAGTTCAAGAAAGTTCACAACTATGTTTGGACACACTTTAAAGATGAAGAGCATCCAGAATGGTTTGGTTACTTAAATAGACAAGGAGAAGTTTTATTATCCTTAAAAGGTGGAAAATGGAAAGGATGTTTTCATGTTCCAAGAGGTCTCTATCAATGTTGGAAAACTTTAGAAAAAATTGATGCTAAAGTAAAGAAATAGAATGAAAGCCTAATGAAATTTGATTGATTATCAATCTAGGTTTTCTACAGAAATACTCGTAGACTCTACGAGTATTTCTGTTTTAAAACGACTTTAAATTCTTAAATCTAATTATAGTACAATGTTTAAAAAACTTTTTTTTGTATGTCTCTCTTCACTATTTGTGTTGGGAGCTTGTAAAGGGGAAAAAACAATAGTAGAAAAAAACGAGAAAAAGGCATTGATGTGGTTTGATGCTACAGCTAACTTTGAGCGTTTTAGTAACCCCGACTCGATCGATTATTATTTAACTAAAATAAAAGAGCTTGGTTTTACTCATGCTGTTGTAGATGTTCGTCCAATTAGTGGTGAGGTTCTTTTTTCAAGTAATATAGCTCCTGAGTTGAAAGAGTGGAATGGTTATGAAAGAAGAGATATGGATTATTTGGGCCACTTTATAAAAAAGGGACATGAGTTGGGAATAGAGATTCATGCTTCATTGAATACATTTGTTGCTGGACATAATTTTTTTGATCGTGGTGTTATTTATGATAATCATCCTGAATGGGCCACTCAAGTGTATAGAAGCTCTGGAGAGATAGTTCCTATTACAGAAGAGAAACATAAGTATTCTGCTATGGTTAAACCGATCAATAAAGAGTATAGAGAGTATTTTATAGCTTTGTTGGGAGAGTTAATAGCGAAGTATCCGGAATTGGATGGCATTATGCTTGATCGCGTACGCTATGATGGGATTACTGCCGATTTCTCTACAATATCTAAAGAGGCTTTTGAATATTATATTGGTGAAAAAGTAGAAAACTTTCCTTCAGATATCTTTAAGTGGAAAGAGAATGATGAGGGGAAGGCTTTTATAGAACGTGGCAAATACTTTAAACAGTGGATAGAGTGGCGCTCTCAAACTATTACAGATTTTATGGCTATGGCTAGAGGAGCTGTAAAAACAATGAAGCCCGATATGGTTTTTGGAGCCTATACAGGTGCTTGGTATCCCTCTTATTATGAGGTTGGAGTAAACTTTGCAAGTAGTCAATATGATCCATCACAGGATTTTGATTGGGCTACAGATACCTATAAGAATACGGGTTATGCAGAACTAATGGACCTATACACCGTTGGAAACTACTACCACGATGTCTCTATTGAGGATTATGAGCAGACGAATAAGGTGGTTGTGAATGAGACCGACCTTCATGGTCACACTGGTGTTTGGTATTGTGTGGAAGGGTCATGTAAGAAATTACGTACAATCTTGCGAGATAACCCTTTTATTGGGGGTATTTTGGCTGATCAGTTTTATGACAAACCTGAAGATTTAGCTCGTTCTATCGAAATGAACATTAAAGAATCTGATGGAGTCATGATTTTTGATATAGTGCACATCATTCACAAAGGGATGTGGAATGAGGTAAAAGAGGGGATGGAAAAATCTGGAATGATAAAATAATTATGAAAAAAATACGTGCTGCATCATTAGATGTTTTTCGAGGGGTAACTATATTTGGAATGATTCTAACAGGGTCAATCTCTTCACGAGTATTGCCTGCTTGGATGTATCATGCGCAGGTTGGACCTCGTTCTAAATTTGCTTTCGATCCCTCTATTTATGGAATAACTTGGGTCGATTTAATTTTTCCTTTTTTCTTGTTTGCTATGGGGGCTGCTTTTCCTTTTTCAATGAGAGGTAAGTTGGAAAGAGGGGTTTCCAAAATGAGTTTGGCAGCCGATGCTTTAAAAAGAGGGGCAAGGCTAACCTTCTTTGCTATTTTTATTCAGCATCTATACCCCTGGAATACCTTCCCAGGTAATCCTTTAGGCAGCAGGTTAGCTGCTCTATTAGCATTTGTTCTTTTATTTGTGATGTTTTTGCGAATTCCTGGAAAATTAAACTCTTACATACGTACAGGAATAGAGTTCGCTGGTTATGGGTTAGGGGTTCTTCTGTTAGTTAATACTCCGTATAATAATGAGGCATCGTTTAGTTTATATCAAAGCAATATTATTATCTTACTTTTAGCCAATATGGCTGTTTTTGGTATGCTAATTTATCTATTTACTATAGATAAGCCCCTACACCGACTTGCTGTGTTGCCTTTGCTTATGGGAGTTTATTTGAGTTCAAAAACAGAGGGATCATGGGCGCAAGCTGTTTTTAATCATTCGTTGATTCCTTGGTTCTATGGGTTTGGATATTTAAAATATCTTTTTATTGTAATACCTGCAACATTAGCTGGAGAGTACCTGCGAAGCTGGTTAAAGAGTAGTGAAAGTCTTGAGGATGTAATTGCTAGAAAAAAAGCTCCTTTTGTACTTGTACTAACCATTTCTCTACTACTCTTAAATCTCTTAGGCCTTTACATGAGGTCATTAACTCTAAATCTATTTGGAACTTTAGCTTTGCTTCTTCTTCTTTGGTATGTACTTCGAGGAGAGGGACGCTTTATGAACTACTGGAAACAGTTGTTTAGCATCGGGGCTTTCTTGCTGGTTTTAGGTCTATGTTTTGAGGCTTTTGAAGGAGGAATTCGTAAAGACCATGCTACCTATAGTTATTATTTTGTGACTTCAGGTTTGGCTTTTTTGATGATGATCTCTTTTTCTATAGTTTGTGACTTGTATCAATGGAGAATTATTGCCAAACCTTTACAGTATACAGGGCAGAATCCAATGATAGCATATGTTGC
>JASLCM010000051.1 GCA_030151845.1 Bacteroides sp. | reverse complement strand
TTTAGTGGAGGTTATTTGCATCGTTTTAATTCACCTTATACGGTTGGTGTAGAACTTAGCTACAGAGCGCTCATGGCTCATAGAGACAAAGACCCTCGCCCCAAAAATACGGTATCCGACTTAAACTTTCGTATAGGTGTAAACCGCACTATGGGTTCTAATTACCACATAGGCTTAGGGCTTTTGTTGCAAAAATACAAACAAGACAACAACATCAAGCTCTTTTCGAACATTGAAAAGATACCTATCTATCATTTAACAGGTCTAGGTATGAGAAACAGGCGCTTTGATGCCGTTTTTACCAATGCACAGTTTGATGGAAAAGGCTACGGAGCCACATTGTCTCTCAATACGAATCAATCCAATGGGTGGTTGGGAGAGATGAGCTATCGTGTTTTTCAATACGACAAACTGATGACCGATTTAAATGATATTCCTTTAAATCATCTAAAAGAGCAAAATGTGCATCTCTTAGCAGGGTATCAGCACAAAAATTGGGCTGCATCTCTTGAATCCAAGCTGAGTAAACGCCGAGGTACTGAAATTATCTACGGGTCTCCATCGAGTGGACATTATCCCGAGCTGGACAGAAACAGAGCCTACAACCATCAAAAGCAGGAGTATCGTTTAAACCTAATATGGAAATGGTCCTCTCAAAAAATAGCGTGGTTTTTAGCTCCTACCCTGAGCTACTCGTCATCTAAAGAGAGTTATAACGATCCTAACAGACATTATAAATACAGTGCCATAGGTACAGATATAACTTCTACCTTACGTTGGAAGAGCCAAATGAGAGGCACTCTAACACTTACAAATCAGGTAGGGTATCGCACAAAATTCAACTCATCTGCCCTTATGACCGATCAAAAAGAAGATGATGTACTCCTAGCTCTTACTCAAGAGCAGAGCCTACTGTTACAGAAAAACGAAGGAACAAGTGGGGTCTCTTTACGATGGGACCTCCCCTTTCGTCTGTTGAGTCAAACGGAAACCTTTGTTTGTGCAGCTTGGTCGGGCTGCTTTATACAGAGCTATAAACCCGCACACTACACTGCTCTAACACTTGGTTTTATCTTTTAGTAGAGTAACAACTTAGAACTCCTACCAAAAGGAGGTAGTATTCTTGAAAATACTAGGTATTTTTTCCTCTATCCGAGAAAGACAATGACTGTGGATGAAGTTGTAGTACAGGGAGATACCAACAAACGCCTTCAACAGTAAGAGTCGGTCGGTGTAAAATGAGAGTTAGATGAAGAAATAATTGTTTTGTGAAATCATATTTAAATTGTTTTTTTTAAATTTACTCCTTATCAAAATATTAATCGTGTTAAGCATACCTATCGTTTAAAATGAGAACGTTTCAACTTTTTTTATCACTACTAATTTTGTTCAACTTATCATCCAGTGCTTTTGCACAGAACAAGAGTAATCCAATCCTTGATTTACGAGCCCCAGAAAGTGGAGAGGAACTATTAATCGGTTATAAAAAGGGGATTCATTTTGTAGCTAAATTTTCAGATGCAACAGGTTTAGACAGTTACAAAATAGAAATTGTGAGCGATACCCAATCACCAAAGAAGAGTAAGAAAATAGTCTCTTCTTCTTGGGATTTATCGGGTGTAAAAGATACGCTGATACATCATCACGATCTACTTATTCCCAAAAAAGTGAAACCGGGAAAGTATTACTTTATACTCAGCTGCAAAAATAAAAAAGGGGATGTAAAGGAGACAAAAATCAGCGTATCTCTTGTTAAGCCCTAAATGAATTAATAAGCATAAGTCTTCTAAGATGAAATACAAGCTATTTCTCCTTATCCTTTTCATGGCATATCGTTCTTTTGCACAAAAGTCACCCGATTCTTCTCTGTCGGTCGATTTTTGCAGACAGGCATTTATTGAGCAATTGAACCTGTTTCCGCAGGAAAAAATATATGTGCATACAGACCGCTCCAATTATGTTGCTGGAGATACAATATGGTTTAAAATATATCTAACTGACGCGGTGGTTCATCTTCCTTCGAAAAAAAGCCGCTTTGCTTATATTGAACTGATAAATCCTTTAGGTAGCATCATTAAACGGATGAAAGTAAAGATTGGAAAAGAAGATTCGTATGGGGAGCTTGAGATACCCTCCTCTCAACCCGAAGGTAATTACTACATTCGGGCATATACTGGAATGATGTATGGTTTGCCGCATTCTAATTTCTTCAATAAAGACCTCTATATTGCGGCATCAACTTTCAGGGGAATAAAAGAAAATATACACTATCGGTTTGATAAGGAGAAAATAACAGCTTCATTCTACTTTACGGACTCTCGTAGCGGAGAAAATATTCCGGTAAATATGGTTCAGGTAGGGATAAATGACAACGCCCCCAAACAACTAAAAATGAGAGAGGGTTATGGCCAGTTTTCTTTTCATATTCCTGATGACAGCCCCACACGCATCATGCATTTACAATTCCACTACAACAACCAACTGTTTACTAAATATGTTACTATTCCTTATCCTGAGGGAGAGTTCCATGTTGCATTTTTCCCAGAAGGTGGTTACCTGCTCTCTGGAAAAAAATGCAGAGTGGGAATCAAAGCATTAAAGTCGAATGGATTATCGGAACAGGTACAGGGATATGTATTGGATAACGAAGGAAACAGTATAGTGAAAGGCATACAGACCCTTTACAAAGGAATCGGATCTTTCGAATTTACACCCGAAACAGGGAAATCTTATTCTGCTACATTCATAAACCAAAAGGGAGACCAGCAGACCTTCCCTTTACCGAAAGTCTCCGATAACGCACTATCACTTTGCTCCAAATGGAAGGGTGATAAATTGTATGTTTCTGTGAACGGGTTGAAAGATCACCATAAAAAATCTGTTCTTTATTTACTGATCCACTCTCGAGGAGTAACATATTATGCGAAGAAGTGGGACAGCGATACAAATACTTTATTGTTTCCTAAACAGAATTTTCCTTCGGGTGTAATAGAGATACTGCTGTTGGATAAATCTTATAATCCGGTAAGTAAACGATTGGTTTTTTGCGACAATAAAGACCAGGCTTCGGTAGAACTGATTCCTCATACAGACAATGTGGATGGAAATGAGAAAGTCAAGCTCGATATTTCAATTTCCAACCCTACAAGTAGTCCACTAAAAGGTAATTTCTCAATCTCGGTTACCAATGAGAAGTATACTCCTATTGATCAAAAGAAGAACATTCTCACCTATTTGTTATTGAGTTCAGATATACAAGGAAATATCGAAGAACCCGGTTTTTATTTTCAAGCGGATGAGCCTCTTGCTCTTTTGGCATTAGATAATTTAATGCTTACACAAGGCTGGACAAGGTATGAGATTCCACAGGTAATAAAAGGAGTTTATCAGGAGTCTTCTGGTTTTGTAGAGCTGGGCCAGGAGATTTCGGGTACTGTAAAGAGTGTATCGGGGCGAAAGTACAAGGAT
>JASLCM010000037.1 GCA_030151845.1 Bacteroides sp. | reverse complement strand
GCTAAAGCATCTTTCCAAGCCTCAACAACGGTAGGTCTTGAAGCTAACCCACAAGCATTATTGTGTTTAAGTATAGCAAAAGTTATCTCTTCAAACTCATCGATTAATTCAACTGCAGCATTAATATCGAGTAAATTATTGTAAGAGATCTCTTTTCCATGGATTTGATCAAAGAGTGCATCAAACTCACCAAAGAATTTTCCCTTTTGATGGGGATTTTCTCCATATCGAAGCGATTTTTGATCATCAAAGGCTACTCTAAATGCTGTAGAGTTTCCATTATCAAAATAATTAAATATGGCCGAATCGTAAGAGGATGATACAGCAAAAGCTTCTTTAGCCATCCATCTACGCTCCTCCAGTGTAGAAGATGCTCCTCGCTCTTCTAACATAGACAGTAAAGGCTCGTACTGTGCTTTTGAAGCAACAATTATAGTATCCTTGTAGTTTTTTGCAGCAGCTCTTATCAAAGAAATACCACCTATATCTATTTTCTCAATAATCTCACCTTCATCGGCTCCTGAAGCTACGGTCTCTTCAAAAGGATATAAATCGACTATAACTAAATCTATCGTAGGAATCTCATATTTACCTAACTCTGAACGGTCCTCTGCTAAGTCCTCTCTAGCTAAAATACCTCCAAAAATTTTAGGATGAAGGGTTTTTACACGACCACCCAATATGGAAGGGTATGATGTTAACTCTTCTACAGACTGACAACTAAACCCTAATGATTCAATAAAGGCTTTTGTTCCACCTGTTGATATAAATTCAACTCCATACTCATTCAACTTGGTTAGAATTTCTTCTAAGCCATCTTTGTGAAAAACTGAAATAAGTGCTTTTTTAATCTCTTTTACCCTAGACATTTGATTGCAAATTAATTATGTGACGCACAAAGTTACAAAATATTGTTTATCAGCTATAATAAAGAGTCAAGGAATTCTTAATAGATTATCGTTTTTCATGCTCCTTTATTCGCCCTCTTTCTTAATAAGTTATTCTTTGCGAAACCATTATGTATCAATCACTCTTTAAGAATTATACTCTTCTAGCTCTAAGAGAGCCTTTTCCCATTGCTCTTCGCTCTTTTTTAGCTCCTCTTTTACAGTACTATACTTTTCATAAAGAGTTAGGTCTGCCGCTCCATCAGGAGTCGCTAGTTTTTGTTCTATAGCCTCTATTTCTTTCTCTATTTTAAAAATTCGACTTTCACAATCGGCAACCTCTTTCTCCAGTTTTCGAATAATCTTATTCCGCTCCTTTTGCTCTTCATATTCGGCCTTAGAGCTTTTAAACTCCTCCTCTTTTTCTATCGTCTTTGCTTTATCAAGGTTAGCTGTTACATTTAACTCATTCAAGTGCTCTATGTTTTTCCCCTTTAAGAAATCATAAACTCCTCCAAGGTGATGCCTTACTTTGCCATCGGCAAATTCAAAAAGAGAGTCGACCAAACCATCTAAAAAGTCTCTATCGTGACTAACAAGTATAACCGTTCCATCAAATTCCAATAGGGCTTTTTTCAAAACCTCTTTTGAGCGAATATCCAAATGGTTAGTAGGCTCATCTAAAATTAAGAGATTTACAGGTTCCAGAAGTAATTTAATCATTGCTAACCTACTGCGTTCTCCCCCTGAAAGCACTTTAACTTTCTTATCTACATCCTCACCACCAAACATAAAAGCTCCTAAGATATCACGTATTTTAAGCCGTACATCTCCTACAGCGATCCGATCTATGGTTTCAAATACAGTTGCACTTTCATCCAATAGCTGTGCCTGATTTTGAGCGAAATATCCAATTTTAACATTGTGCCCAAGCTTCAGTGTCCCTGTATAGGGTATCTCGTCCATTATACACTTTACCAGTGTTGACTTCCCTTCACCGTTCTTCCCTACAAAGGCAACCTTATCACCTCGCTTTATACGAAAAGAGACATCTGAAAAAACAGTATGTGCTCCATACTTTTTTTCTACTTCTTCACAAATCACAGGATAATCTCCACTACGAGGAGCTGGCGGAAACTTTAAATTTAGGTACTCATTATCTATATCATCTATTTCTACTAAATCGATCTTTTCAAGTTGCTTTATCCTACTCTGAACTTGAACAGCTTTGGTTGCTTTGTAACGAAACCGCTCAATAAAATCTTCAGTGGCTTGAATCTTCTTCTGCTGATTCTCATAAGCACGCAGTTGCTGTTCTCTACGCTCTTCTCTCAAAACTAGAAAGTCATCATACTTAACCTTATAGTCGAAAATTTGTCCGCAAGAGATCTCTATCGTTCGATCTGTTATATTATTAATAAATGCCCGATCGTGACTGACAAGTACTACTGCTTTTGCTTGAGTTGATAAAAATCCCTCTAACCACTGAATACTTTCTATATCGAGATGATTGGTCGGCTCATCCAATAAAAGGACATCTGGCTTCTGTAGCAATATTTTAGCCAGTTCGATTCTCATTCTCCATCCTCCACTAAACTCAGAAGTTTTACGATTAAAATCAGTTCGTTTAAAACCAAGTCCTTGAAGTGTACGTTCTATCTCTGCTTCCATGTTTGATCCATCAAGCAGGTTAAAACGCTCTGTTTCCATTGTAAACTTTTCAATAAGTTCATGGTACGAGTCAGTATCATAATCTGTACGTAATTGAAGCTCTTTGTTTAACTTTTGAATACGTTCTCGCAATTCACAAATCTCATGAAAAGCTTCCTCAGCCTCTTCCATTACAGTTTTACCATCACTTAACACCATAACCTGAGGCAAATACCCCAAAGTTATCTCGTTAGGGTAAGCAATAACTCCTCCTGTTGGACTGATCTTTCCAACGAGAATTTTTAACAAGGTCGATTTACCAGCACCATTGTTTCCTACTAACGCTATTTTATCTCTTTTATTAATTACAAAAGAGACATTTTGAAACAAGGGAACCGCATTAAATTCAACTAATAAGTTTTCTACAGATATCACAATAAGTTATTTTCGTATATGAAGGATTAAACAGAACAAAGATACAATAAATCGAACGAAGCTATTTTCAAATGAACTGAAAAAAGTTTTTAAGTTAGTTCAACTTATTAACAGTTATAAAGAACTAAGCATCCTGCAGAGTTATTGGTTTATAGAAACATATAAAAACAAGATAACAAAACATAGCTAAATATTTTATCTTTATTAACAGATAAAGATTTATCTACTGTTTTATTTTTTCGTTACTTTACGTTTTCATTTTTCAAAACAAAACATAGTTGCTATTGGAAAAACCTTTTCCAATAACTTCGCACATTCTATTATCAATATGGAAAGCACAAACAATTACACAAAAACTCAACTGAGCAGTTTGGTTGCTCTAAGGGTCTGTATAGGGTGGTATTTCCTATACGAGGGACTCGCAAAATTCTTTACCAATGGCTGGACAGCCTATGGGTATTTAATGGACTCAAAAGGATGGTTCGCCCCTATTTTTAGCTTTATTGCAGAGAATTCAAGCCTAATGGGAATAGCCGACACTCTGACTATTTATGGTCTTATCCTAGTAGGCCTTAGTCTTATGCTTGGGTGCTTTAGCAGACTAGGCGCCTGGGGTGCTACTCTGTTTCTAATGCTTTTTTACTTCTCTCACCCTCCAATGCTTGATTCAACATATCTATTACCTACTGAAGGATCTTACTTGTGGATTGATAAAAACATGGTTATGCTTGTGGCATCAATAGTCACACTTGTTTTCCCTACATCTAAAAAAATAGGGTTCGATCGCTTTATTTATAAATTCATTAAATAGCAGTTACTATGTCAAGCAATAACAAAAAGAATAACAAACCATCAAAGGGAAGAAGAGATACTTTAAAAACTCTAGCCACCATTCCATTTTTAGGAGCTATGGCATACGGTGTCTATAAGAAAAAAAAGCTAGAAAGCTCATCCAATGAAGGGGCTAAACTTTTTCATATAAAACCTAAAAACAGCGGTATTCCTCCTCTCTCAGAGAGTGAAAGACCTATTCGTATAGGATTTATTGGTCACGGAATACGTGGGAAACAACTATTAAGAAGCCTTGGGTTTGCTACTCCAGAGTATGTTGAGAGTTTAATAGAAAAGCAAAGATTAAATCCTAAAAATACCAAGTATAAAGATTTTCTTGAACAGGAAGATCTTAATATCCAGATTACTGCTATTTGTGACATCTTTGACACTTATGCTGAAGAGGCTATTGCTGCAGGGGCTAACATTTATAGAGAAGGACTAAACGGAAAGTATGGTCCTAAACCTAAAAGATATAGACATTACAAAGAGCTATTACAAGATGAAAATGTAGATGCTGTAGTTATAGCGACTCCTGACCATTGGCATGGAACAATGAGTATAGATGCAGTTAATGCAGGAAAACATGTTTATTGTGAAAAGCCTCTAACTTGGACGGTTCCTGAGACTTATATACTTAGAGATG
Source organism: Bacteroides sp. (assembly GCA_030151845.1). GTDB lineage: Bacteria > Bacteroidota > Bacteroidia > Bacteroidales > Bacteroidaceae > Bacteroides_E. The sequence continues at coordinate 5,822 of JASLCM010000037.1, read as the reverse complement.
CTGTAAAAAACAGCAATGTTGTTTTTCAGCTAGGGCACCAAAACAGACAAATAGAGGCTTACGACAGAGCAAAAGCAATTATAGATAAAGGACTTCTTGGTCCGATCACTATGATTGAAACTGGCACAACTCGTAATGACCCTAATGGGGCTTGGGTGTATGATATTCACCCCGACGCCAACCCTAAAACTGTAGATTGGAAGCAGTTTGAGGGCGATCCAGAACGAGTAAAAGAGTACAATGACTATATGCTATCCAGTGGTCTTGCAAAATATGTGGGCCCAGAAGATAGAGGTAAGTTTAGCCTTGAACGCTTCTTTAGATGGAGATGCTGGTGGGATTATAGTACAGGGCTTAGTGGCGACCTACTTACTCATGAGTATGATGCCATGAATCAAATTTTAAACCTTGGAATCCCCTCTTCGGCAACCTCTTCGGGTGGAGTTTACTTCTTTAAAGATGGACGTACTGTTCCAGATGTTCTAAATACTGTTTTTGAATACAAAGAGAGAAGCTTAGCCATGCTATATAGTGCTACTCAAGCAAGTGAATTCAAAAAATCTAGAAAAATCATGGGCCATGATGCAACCATGGAGGTAGGAAGATCACTCACTATTACTGTAGATGCACAATCAACTCAATATAGAAAAGAGATTGAGCAAGGGATCATCAAACCCGGTGAGCCCACCTACCACTATCTGCCTGGTAGGAATATGGACGCTGTTACCTCTGCAACAGAACTCTATTTCGCTGAAAGAGGACTGCTTTATTCTTACATCGATGGTAAAAGATATAACACAACCTATCTACACCTAAGAGAGTGGCTAAATTGTATTCGTTCTGGAAGTGAACCTTCTTGCGGTATTGACAGAGGATTTGAGGAAGCCATTACAGCACATATGGGTACTCGTGCCTACTTAGAAGGAAGAACAATGTATTGGGATGCCGACAAAGAGGAAATCACTAGAGGATAATTTACTTTTAACATTTAAAAAAGGAGCAATTAATTGCTCCTTTTTTTATATACATAATACAAACATAAACAAAAACAGATGCAATAAAATAGAAATAAAAAGACTTACAGGTATCAAAGAAAGAAAAGGAAATTAATAGCAAATCAATAAAAAACCCGTTTTTTTATTGATTCAATATAGATTCTTAATAAAAAATTAGTAGCTTTGTTTAAATAAGAAATATTATACATTTTTTTATATAATACAACATTTTTATAACTAATCAATCTAATACTTTATGAGCAAGAAATTTACAAGAAGAAGCTTCTTAAAAACTGGAGCTCTTACTGCTGCAGGTCTAACCATTGTTCCATCATCGGTACTTGGTGCTAAGTTTGGCCACACATCTCCTAGTGACAAGTTAAACATCGCTGGTGTGGGTGTTGGTGGTAGAGGTTTTAGTGTATTGAAAGGACTAGAAAGCCAAAACATCGTTGCCCTTTGTGATACAGACTGGAAGTATAGCGAACGTGTATTTAAACACTTTCCAAAGGCAAAAACTTACTACGACTATCGCAAAATGTATGATGAACTAGGTAAGAGCATTGATGCTGTAATGGTTGCAACAGCAGACCACACTCACGCATTAATCACAGCAGACGCTATTACTATGGGGAAACACGTATATGTTGAAAAACCTCTAACGCATAGTGTTTATGAATCTAGACTACTTACCAAGTTAGCTAAACAGTACAAGGTTGCCACCCAAATGGGTAATCAAGGAGCATCAGCCCCTGGTGTTAAGCAGGTTTGTGAGTGGATTTGGGATGGACAAATTGGTGAGGTTACTCGTGTAGATACATTTACAGACCGTCCTATATGGCCACAAGGGTTACCAACTCCAACTAAAGTAGATAGAATTCCTAAAACATTAGACTGGGATTTATTTATCGGGCCAGCAAAAAAACGTGCATTCAATCATATCTATACTCCATGGAACTGGAGAGGTTGGTGGGATTATGGTACAGGTGCTTTAGGTGACATGGCTTGCCATATTTTACATCCTGTATTTAAAGGACTTGACTTAATGTACCCTAGCAAAGTTGAGGGTAGCTCTACCATGTTGCTAAACGATTGCGCACCATCAGCACAACGTGTTAAATACACTTTCCCATCAAGAAATAACTTACCAAAAGTTGCTCTACCTGAAGTAGAAGTACATTGGTATGACGGTGGTTTATTACCAGAACGTCCTGCTGGAGTTCCTGCTGGAGTTGATTTAAATAATTCTGGTGGTGGTGCTATTTTCTACGGAACTAAGGATACGTTAATTTGTGGTTCTTATGGTAGAGATCCATGGTTAGTTTCTGGACGTAAACCCTCTTCTCCCAAGAAATTGAGAGAAATCACCCTATCGCATCAAATGGACTGGGTAAGAGCTTGTAAAGAAGATCCAGATAATCGTGTAGAAGCTGCATCACATTTTGGTGAAGCTGGACCTTTCAACGAAATGGTTGTTATGGGTGTTATGGCAGTACGTCTACAGTCACTTAACCAAGAATTACACTGGGACGGAGAGAATATGAAATTTACCAATATTCCAGAAGATGCAACAATTCGTGCTATCATCGAAGATGGCTTCCAAATTAAAGATGGGCATCCAACGTTTGATAAGAAAATGACCGATCCAGTAAATGCAAGAGCATTCGCTGAAGAATTAATCAAGCACACTTACCACAATGGTTGGAAACTACCTGATATGCCTAGATAATTAATCTAAAAAAGAAAAAACAATGAAAAAGATAAGTTTATTAGCAGTTTCATGTGCAGCTTTCTTATTGACTGCATGTGGAGGACCTGCGAAGAAAAAAGACAGTAAAGAGGTTACAGCTGAAACTACAACTGTAGAAGAGGCTGAAGACTGGCAAGTATTATTTGATGGAGAGACATTCAATGGTTGGAGAGGATACGGTCGAACAGATGTTCCTGGAGCATGGACTATTGAAGATGGAGCTATAAAAATAAACGGTTCTGGTCAAGGTGAAGCTGGAGCTAAAGATGGTGGAGACATTATTTTTGACCAAAAGTTTAAAAATTTTGAACTAACCTTTGAGTGGAAAGTATCAAAAGGTGGTAATAGTGGTGTTTTCTATCTAGCTCAAGAGATTGAGGGTGAAAAAATATGGAAATCCTCACCTGAGTACCAGATACTTGATAACGCTAACCACCCTGATGCAAAATTAGGTAAAAATGGCAACAGACAATCTGCCTCTCTTTATGACTTAATCCCTGCTACCCCACAGAATTCTAAGCCTTATGGAGAATGGAATACTGGTGGTATTATGGTATATAAAGGAACTGTTGTTCATATGCAAAATGGCGAAAATGTGGTAGAGTACCATCTATGGACCGAAGATTGGAAAGCGATGGTCGAAGATAGTAAGTTTAAAGGTTGGGAAAACTTTATAAATGCAGGTGGTGAAAATAAAGAAGGTTTCATCGGACTACAAGACCACGGTGATGATGTTTGGTTTAGAAACATCAAAATTAGAGTTTTAGACTAAACTCCCTTACTATGAAAACGGTATTAAAAAATATGGCATGTATCCTATGGGTAGCAACTCTACTCATAGGGTGTCAGCCTAACACGAAACAAACAGAGGAAGCTCCTGTAGAAAAAAAAGATGTCTACATTCAACTTTACTCTGTGAGAGATGACATAGGAAAGGACTTTTACCAAACCATAAAAGATGTTGCTGCAATAGGCTATACAGGGGTAGAAGCTGCAGGATACAGTGAGGGGAAGTTTTACAACCTTTCACCTAGCGAGTTTACTAAAGCCATAGAGGAAACAGGAATGAAGGTTCTCTCCTCTCATACGGGTAAACCTTTAGCAGAAAAGGTTGCAGAAACAAATTGGCAGGAGACTTGGACATGGTGGGATGAATGTATCAAAGCTCATAAAGAGGCAGGGATTAAATACCTAGTAATGCCTTGGATGCCTACTCCAAAGACTATTGCCGACTTAAATGTCTATTGCAACTACCTCAATCAAATTGGTGAGAAGTGCAATGAAGCAGGAATACGGTTTGGGTACCACAACCATAGCTTTGAGTTTAAAAAAGTTGAAGATGAGCTAATGTATGATTACCTACTCGCCAACACAGATCCATCGAAAGTTTTCTTTCAAATGGATGTTTACTGGACAGTACGTGGTGGACATAGCCCAGTAGAGTATTTTAAAGCAAATCCTAGTCGGTTTGAACTTCTTCACTTCAAAGATCACAAAGAGCTTGGTGAAAGTGGAATGGTAGGATTCGATGCTATTTTAAATAGCATCAATCTAGCTGGTACAAAATATATCATCGTAGAGGTAGAGAAGTACAATCACACACCTCTTGAAAGTGTTAAAATCAGCTACGACTATGTACAAAGTATTCTATAAGAACTAGTTTTCAAACTCTTTGCTAATTAGTAAAGATAAGCAAAGTCCCCAACCTAAGTTGGGGACTTTTATATATTAGCAACAGAGTAGAGCTCTTCCTATGACCGTAGTCTTGATCGAAGTAACTCAGGTATTTCTGAGGGCTGTTTAGCTACAGAGACTCCAGCACGCTCCAGATAAGCTATTTTATCATCAGCAGTTCCCTCACCACTTCCAACAATCGCCCCAGCATGCCCCATTTGTTTCCCTTTAGGAGCAGTTCTCCCTGCAATGAAAGCCACAACAGGCTTTGTCATCTTCTCCTTTATAAAATCTGCAGCATTTTCTTCAGCATCTCCACCTATCTCTCCTATTAAAACAACAGCATCCGTACCTGAATCTCTTTCAAAAGCTTCTAAGGTATCTAGGAAGTAGATTCCAGAAACAGGATCTCCTCCGATTCCAACAGCAGTAGATTGCCCCATACCTTGTTGAGATAATAAATATACCACTTCATAAGTTAGAGTTCCGCTTCTACTTACCACACCAATACGACCTTCCTTGAAAATATTAGCTGGTAAAATTCCAACTAAAGATTCCCCAGGAGTCATTAAACCTGGACAGTTTGGACCTAAAAGCTTGGAACCCTTAAGCTGCACATATCGATAGGCACGTATAACATCAAGGGTTGGAATTCCCTCCGTTATGCAAACAATAAGCTTTATCCCAGCATCAGCAGCTTCCATAATCGCGTCGGCTGCAAAACGTGCAGGGACAAAAATCACAGAAGTATTTGCCTCAGTTACAAGAACAGCTTCTTTTACCGAGTTAAATACAGGAACACCCTCTATAGATAGCCCTCCTTTTCCGGGTGAAACTCCACCAACAACTTTGGTTCCATACGCTACCATTTTCTGCGTATGGAAACCACCATCTCGACCAGTTATTCCCTGAACAATCACTCGTGTCTCTTTATTAATCAAAATACTCATAGCTTTCCATTTAATTGTTTGTTCTGATACGCTTTTCTTACAACCTCTTGTGTAGCTTCATTCATTGACTGAAAAACAGTCATTCCTGCATTAGTTAAGAGCTCAACCGCTTCTTTCTCATTGGTCCCAGTTAATCTAATGACAATAGGAAGTTCTGTTTTAACAACAGATAGAGCTTCAATTAATCCTTTAGCAACATCATCGCATCGGGTAATCCCTCCAAAAATATTAATGAGAATAGCTTTTATTTTTTTATCAGAAAGCAGAATACGCATAGCATCAATTACTTTCTCAGGACTGGAGCTCCCCCCTATATCGAGGAAATTGGCAGGGAGTCCACCATACAGTTTAATGAGGTCCATAGTGGTCATTGCTAACCCTGCCCCATTTACCATACAACCAATATCACCCTCCAATTGTACATAGGATAGTTTTCTATCTCTAGCTTCTTGT